>CALGJW010000360.1 GCA_937930025.1 uncultured Saprospiraceae bacterium
ATTACAACGTAATATGATAATTGTGTTTTCACCCTTCTTGGGTTCAGCAACGCTCTGATTCCTCCGATTCCAGCAACTAACTCAGGGTAACGATCTAAAACCATATTCGTCAAATCACCACCATCATCCAAAATCATATTCAATGGCTTACCACCTTCGAATGCAAATAATGTTTGCTCAATACACCAGTCAAATTCTTCTTCGTTCATACCTTTCCATGCATAAACTGGAATACCTGCATCAGCGATTGCCGCCGCAGCTTGATCTTGTGTAGAGAAAATATTACACGATGACCAAGAAACCTCAGCACCTAATGCTGTTAATGTTTCGATTAGAACAGCAGTCTGAATTGTCATGTGAAGACAACCTGCAATTCTTGCACCCTTTAAAGGTTTTGATGCGCCAAATTCTTCTCTTAGTGCTATTAATCCTGGCATTTCTGCCTCAGCCAAATCCATTTCCTTGCGACCCCAGTCAGCAAGATTGATATCTTTTACTTTGAACTTCATTGTTTCAACAGATGACATACACGTGTTTTAAATTTTAAAAGAAATGAGGACTACAAAGATACAAAACAGGTGGCTTAAAGTTGTACTGTTTTAAAGATTTGAAATAAGATAGACAATCGAGCTGGTATTTGTAAATAACTGATAATTAGCTAGGTAGAGTAGCTGGTGGAAGAAAACGAGCCATATGATTGGAGAGGCATAATTTTTTTTGGCAGATAGGAAAAGCCGAAGGATAATATTTGGCCGATTATATTTGAAGATATTATGAAAAAACATTGCTGTCCAACTTATAGGGCAATGGAAATCAATCTTTTATCTTCCTACGAGGCCCTGATACAAGGTTTGCCATTGGTTACAAATCACCTTGGAGTTGAATTTTTGTACATAATCAAATCCCAGGTTGGCTAATTTACTTCTAAGATCGGCGCTTTCAAGTAGCATAGTCAATCCTCTCAAAATATCTTCTTCCTGCTTAGCGTCAATCAAAATGGCACCTGGTCCACTAGCTTCGGGCAGGGAACTATTGTTCCCTGTGAGCACAGCGGTTTTTTGAAACAAAGATTCAATAATTGGCAATCCAAAACCTTCATAGAGAGAAGGGTAGCAGAGCAGGGAAGCACCGCGATACAGATACGGGAGATTTGAAAATTGGAAATCATTTAAAAATATCACCTTGTCTGCAAGTCGAAGTTTTTCTATCAATGCCTGAACTTTATCTTTGTAAGCTGACTCCCCACAAACTACTAATAGTGGAATTTGAATTTCGGTGGGAAGTTGGCTGTAGGCTTGAACCAAGCCAAGTAGATTTTTTCTTTGGATGGCAGAACCCACATAAAGCAGGTATTCATTCGGTAAATTATTTGTGGCTAAGAATTGCTTTGTAAGTGTACTATCTGACAAGGTCTTGAATTGATCATGACACGTTTGATAGATCACTTCAATTTTCTCTGCAGCTATACTGAAATGTTTTATAAGGTCTTTTTTAGTAGACTCACTTATCGCCACAATTTTGGTAGCTCTTTTGCAAGAAGATTTAAATTTTGCTTGATAAATTTTGCGATCCACCCAGTTGAATTGTTTCGGATCAGCTTTGATAATTAAATCATGCATGCTTACTACGGATGGAATATTAGTTTTTTCAATGCCTAAGGGAATCTCATGACTGAGTCCATGATATACATCAATTTTTTCTCGTAATAAATCTTTTACCATTCCTTTCGAACGCCAACTGCTTTTGAATATGGTATTAGGAAAATGGCAGTTGAAGGGATCGTTTAAAAATGCGGCGGTCCTTTCTCGCTCTATTTTTTTCGGAGCGAAAAGATTTAAGGAAAGAGCAGGTTTGTGTTTAGAAAGATCTAAAAGCAAGGTACGCGAATAATTACCTAAGCCAGTAAAATTTTGGAACACTCTTTTGGCATCGAACCCTACTCTCAATTCTTTGGTCATGCCACAAAGTTAGTTAATTGAAGTTGTTTTCGGTGGGTAGAGTAGAAGTTGAAGGATTAAAAAGAGTTTAGCAATTGGAGCAGTACACTCCAATTGCTAAACAATAAATACTAGGCTTCTGCCATCTCTTCATGAGCGGACATCAATGCCTGTTGGATTTCTCGGCTTACAGCTGAGTAGTGGGCAAATTTTCTATTGAACTTTGCCTTTCCTTGAGTAATTGATCTTAGCGTTGCAGAATACTTATAAAGCTCAGCAAGAGGTACTTGTGCTTTAATTTTTTGGTAATGACCTTCCGCGTCCATGCCCATGATCATAGCACGTCTAGTTTGTAAATCAGACATCACATCGCCCATTACATCTCCGGAACATAGAATTTCCAGGTCATAAATAGGCTCCATGATTTGTGGTTTGGCTTCTTTAAACGCTGTTTTGAACGCCATGGTGGCAGCCAGCATAAAAGCCATGTCGTTGGAGTCTACAGGATGCATTTTTCCATCATATATACAAACACGAATATCTTGACAATATGAACCTGTTAATGGGCCTTCTTCCATTTTTGACATTATACCCTTTTTGATAGCATTGGAGTATTTAGCATCAATGGCTCCACCTACGACGGACCAGACCATTACCAACTTACCACCCCATGGAAGTTCTTGTACATCTTCTTTTCTAACGGGGAGATCATGTGGTGGAGGCATTCCTTCGTACCATGGTTCTATTCGCATATGAATTTCTGCAAATTGACCTGCTCCACCAGTTTGTTTTTTATGGCGATAGGAGTCATTTGCTTCCTTAGTGATCGTTTCGCGATATGAAATCTTTGGCTTGATAAATTCCATTGCGATATCATTCACCTTTTCAATTCTGTATTTTATTATATCTAAGTGTAACTGCCCTTGGCCATGAAGCAGGGTTTGCTTTAATGCCGCAGATTGTTCGATGATCAAAGTTGGATCCTCTTCTTCAATTTGATGAAGTGCTTTCATTAATTTTTCCATTTCTCCTTTCGAAGGGGGCTGGACAGCAACACGAATTCTTGAAGAAGGGAATTTTATTTTTTCAATTTGAATGGAAGTACCTTTTGTATTTAAGGTATTGTTCGTGTGAACGTTTTTCAACTTTACAGTTACGCCAATATCACCCGCTTTTAGTTCATTTACTGATTCTCTATTTTTTCCGTTGGCTAGGAAAATTTGATTCATTCTTTCTGTTCCTCTGTTTTCCTGATTTATTAATTCATCTCCAGCTTTTAATGTTCCTGCGAAAACTTTAAAATAGGAAACCATTCCAACTCTAGGTTCAGATAATGTTTTATAAATAAATACTGTTGTCGGCGCAGAAGAATCACAGACTAAGCTAGAACCATCTTCAAGGGTCGCTGCAGGTCTATCTGCAGGGGAAGGTGCAATGTCGTTGATGAATCCCATAATTCTACCGGATCCCATGTTGCGTTCAGCAGAGGCGATGAATACAGGATAAATATCTTGATTAGCTAATGCGATGGTTAATCCTTTGGCTAATTCACTTTCACTTAGACTTCCTTCTTCGAAAAATTTTTCCATCAAGGCTTCGTCATTTTCAGCTGCCGCTTCGACTAAAGCATTATGCATTTCTTGGGCTCTTCCGAGGTGTTCTTCGGGGATGGGTTGTTTTTCCGGTTTTCCTCCTCCATCTGGGAAAACATACATAATCATTCGTAAGGCATCAACTATTTTATTGAAACCTATTCCCGTTTCTATGGGAAATTGAAAGGCCAATACTTTGTGACCAAACCTTTCTTTGGCTTGTTCCACTGTTGTTTCATAATTCGCCTTGTCATTATCGCAGTGATTAACTACAAAAATGGTCGGCGTCTTAAATTTTTCTACATACTCCCAGATTATTTCAGTGCCGACTTCTACGCCTGCTCGAGCGTTTAGCATCATCAAAGCGGTGTCTGATACTTTCATTGAGCAAACTACTTCACCAATAAAGTCATCGAATCCGGGTGTGTCGATAATATTGATTTTGGAATCTTTCCAAGATGCGTGCATTTGGGTCGAGAAAATCGAATTGCCTCTCTCTTGCTCTATGTTTGTAAAGTCTGAAATGGTAGACTTCTCTGCTACTTTACCAAGTCGATTAGTAGCTTTGGCTTCATAGAGCATCGCTTCAGCAAAGGCCGTTTTTCCCGACCCCGGATGCCCTAACAGCACAACATTCCTTAAATTTTTGGTGTCATAACTCATAGTTACATTGATTTAAAAGGTTCTGTAAATGGTGGTGTAATCTGAATGTGTGTAATAATTCAGTACATAGTCTTGAATTTAAGGCTTATGGCAGAATTATCAAAAGGTTTTGTGCTATTTATTAAAATTTATACATAGAGTTTTCTATGAATGGCAAAATATTAAGTTATTAGAAACTAATTGACGGGAAAATTGACAATTTATTTGACCAGAAATGAATTATGGGCATGCAATATTTTTGACCATGAAATCAAATAGCGCATAGAATTCGCAAAAAAGTAATTCGACTTTTGACGTGAAAGTATAGCAGCCTTTATGATATTCGTTTACTAACGAATAAGGAGTACATCACCTTTTACAGTTCTTGATTTGCCATCTTGAGTAGTAAATTCTACGAAATAAATGTAGAGACCAGTATTGGATTGTACCCCTTTATGGTAACCGTCCCAACCACTATTTTCATCGTTAGGTGAAAAATTACTTCTTGAATGGACTATTGCTCCCCAGCGATTAAATATTTGAAAACGTTCAACGGACTTTAAGGATACATGACCTTGAACAAAGAATAGATCATTTTGGCCATCGCCATTTGGTGAAAAGACATTTCCTAAATAAACTGGATTAGGAATTTTTCTGAGCGCGATATTTATTTCATCTGAAGCCATGCAGCCATTCTCATCGGTAACTAAAACTCCAAAAGTCATGTCTGTTTGTTGGTTGATAATTTGAGGATTCATACAACTATTAAGATGTAATGAATCGCAATTCAAAAAATCTGAAGGAGTCCATTCAGTCAGAATGTTAGGACCTGGATTTACTAGGTTGAGTTGGAGGGATGATTCTTCACTGAAAACAACTTCAAAGTCTTCACCCAAATAAGCAATCATCATTTCGGGCTCTTCTATGGAAACTTCTTGCAAGGATTCGCAATTGTTTCCATCTGTTGTTATTAAATCATAAGTTCCAGCCGACAAACCTTCAAAGCTATTTGAAGCGGTATTTACTTCACTATCAGCTAGCAAATAGCTGTATGGAGCAGTTCCTCCCGTTGATGCCAAATTGAAAACAATTCCGTTCATCTCGTCAGCGCAAAGATTGTCCTTCGTTTGGTAATTGGTAGAAATCGGTTCAAGGTTTAGCAGTTCAAAATTGACGATAAGTTCGCAGTCATTGTCATCTTCAATTCGTACTTCATATATTCCTGCGATTAGTTCTTCTTTATAATAAGTACCAGCTTCATTATTCCAACTAAAAATATAATCTCCCGTTCCTCCTTCTACCAAAATCTCTGCAGCCCCTGTCGAGGTATTTGGGCAAATCACTTCGGTCACTTTTACAGTTGCAGTCAATTCATCTGGCGCTGCAATAATAATTGTTGTGTCCGATGAGGTACAACCATTGGCATCGAATAATAGAATGTCATAAGTGCCGGGGGCAAGATTTTCGAATTGTAAAGAATCTGAAATTGATCCATTGATACTGCATTGATAAGGAGTAAGACCGCCAGAAGCTGAAATTGATATTGTTGCATCTTCTTGACCGTAGCAACTTATAGGAGTGCTGCCTACTTCGTATGAAAAAGGTAATGGTTCGACTAAAGTTATCATGGCACTATCAAGACACTGATTAAAGTCTTTAATTGTAACGGTATATTCTCCAGCTCCAATGTTGGTCAATTGAGGATTGGTTTCTAAATTTTCCCACTCAAAACTATAAGGTTGAATTCCTCCACTACCTAAAGCAGTGAATGCAGCTGATTGGTCTCCATAGCAAAACAATGAATCAGTTAGCATAATCGATACTTCCAGTTGGTCTGGCTCGTTGATGCTTATGCTGTCAATTAGGGAGCAATTATTTGAATCTGATAAGGTGAGGATATAACTACCTGGGCCTAGATTCGCTAAGTTAGGATTTATGGCGCTTGTCCAGCTTTCGATATATGGTGTTGTTCCTCCACTAATCACAGAGGTTATCATTCCATCCCCAGCTTCGAAGCAACTTACATCTTTAGCGGTTAAAACTGATTGAAGTGGATCCGGTTCAACTAAAAAGGTATCCAAAACGGCAGTGCTACAATTGTTGGAATCAATGACTTGCAAGCTGTAATTACCGGCTGCTAAATTGGTAAAGCTAGAATCTTGAGAATTATTTCCATTTAGAAGGTATTGGTATGGCACAGTTCCATTTTGTGCGCTGAAAACAACAGAACCATCTGAAAAATTATTACAACTTATCTCAGTAAGAGATATACTAAAAGTCAATTCATTTGGAGCCAATAGCTGCACTGAATTTGTGATTTGACATCCGTTAATGTCTGTAATGGTTAACTGGTAATTTCCAGACGCTAAATTATTTCTGGTGTTTGTAGAAATACTATCCTGCCATAAGAAACTATAAAGTCCGGTTCCTCCAGTT
>CALGJW010000361.1 GCA_937930025.1 uncultured Saprospiraceae bacterium
ACGGAGGATGCAATGGATATGGCTTTAAAAGAATTTGGGGAATTCGACAATGTTAAAGGAGTGAAAGCTCAATGGGTTCAAAACCCTAATCTTTATCCTGATTTACCAGACCATAAGTCGATAAATTTAACCATGTTTGAAGAAGCTCTAGAAACAATGCCTTCGGCAGAGGCTGTGTTTCAGACCGTAACGGGAGCTTATGCAAAAAATAGAATTTTCACCAAGGTGAAAAACATTAAGACGCTGACGGAAGCTGTTGATGGAGTTAACGGTTATGAAGTTATCTTTGAGTTACCAAAATAGAATTTAAATGATTTTTTTTGAAGATATGCGAAAGGGCGAAAAGGAAGAGAGCTTAATTAATTTTCTCGATTGTTGTTTTGAAGAAGTTAAGATTTTCGTTGAGCATGGTAGTTTTAGATTGAATAATTCAAGAATTAAATTTAGAACGTTAGCGATAAAAGAAGCTCGAAGGGAGTTTGATTGCTTCAAAGAATTGTGCATAGGTTTTCTAACATCTTTAAAGGAAATTAAGGGTTTGGTGAAATATATAGAGCAAAGCAAAAAGGTTGATAAAATCATTTTAACTTCAGAAGAAATTGTTAAAAAAACAACTCAAAGGATTATTAAGTCTAAAATCCCGATACCAGAAATTGATTATCTGAAATCTAATAGCATTACTGAATCTGATATTGATTGGATGTTGAAAAGAATAAAAAATTTTTGGAATAAATTTTTGCAAGTTTATGGTTCGATACGATTTGATATCATTTTGTCCAATTTATCTAGATAGTATTCTTGCTTCGTATAAGCGGCCTATATTTTTTATTCATCAAAAGATGGCAGTTTGTTTGAATTGAAGAGTTGGTTAAGGCGTGGAAGAAGCTTCTAAAAGAAGGCAAAGCCAAGCCTTTGGACACTCGCGCGGAGATGACCACCACCGAAGAATTGGCCTCCGGGAATGTCATCGTCAACTGGGATTTTCCCGCAGAGCTGGAGTCGCAAATCGCAGGCTTCTGGGTGGATCGCTCGGATGCGCGCAATGGCATCACCGTCCGGCTCAATGCCAATATGCTCTCTCCGGGGACGCGCAGCTACACGGACGCCAATCCCATTGCTTCGAATTATTACAAAATCACCTTGCAAGATATCAACGGCAATGAAGTGACCAGCTATGCGATCTTCCGAAGACTAAGATGTCAACCTACCTCCCAGGCTATCGTATCGGCCCGAATTTTGCGATCAAATCATTACCCCTAGAATCCCTATCCCAGGGCAGGGAACAAAGCTCTAAATAAGTATTCCTTTTGTTAAGCTACTTTGCTACTACCACTAATCGACTTTGGCCGTAATACGTCGCCCAATTGACACTAATACAGCCCAGATTCGTAGGGGCAACTACTGCTAAATCGCATCTCATTGGTGTACGCTCTACTTAAACAAAACCACTAAATTCAGCTAACATGAAATCATGCTACACATTGCTTTTTTTACTTGCGGCATTTAGCCTTTCTGCCCAAGTCCACATCAACGAATATTCAGCATCCAACTTAAATTCCTTTTTCGACAGTTACGGGAAGACGGAGGATTGGATTGAATTGTACAACAGTAGCAATGCAGCTGTCGATATTAGTGGTTGGCATTTATCTGATAAAGAAAGCAAGCCCGAAAAATGGGAAATTCCAGCGGGAACGAGTATCCCTGCAAATGGATTCTTAGTCTTTTCTTGCTCTGGACGTGACCTCGTCACTGCCGGTAATGAATACCACACAAATTTCAAATTGGCGCAGACCAAAGCAGGGGAAATAGTATTGCTCTCGGATGCCAATGGAAATGTACTAGAATCTTTCGCCATGGAATTGACTTTGGTGGAGCATTCCAGATGTCGAGCGGCAGACGGTGGTGATGATTGGGTGGTTTCTACTGCGCCGAGTCGCGGAAGCTCAAACAACTCAACACCACAATTCACTGGTTATACTACCGCACCGAGTATTGATTTGGAGGCAGGTTTTTACTCAGGAACCCAAACCGTAACCCTGACCAACAACGAACCTAACTCGGTATTGAGATATACTTTGGATGGTAATAACCCAACCAATAGTTCACCGGAATACACAGGACCAATAACCATCGACAAAACGACTGTGGTAAAAGCTCAGTCGTATAGCAATGACGGGAATATCCTCACTGGAAAAATGGATTTTAATACCTACTTCATTGACGAGGAATATTCATTAGCAGTCTTTTCTGTTGCGGCAGATGAAGTCATTGACCTCGCGAATGGCAACGGACCTTTAATTCCAATCGGCTCGCTTGAATATTTTGATATCAATAAAGATCGAGCGGCCACTGCATTTGGTTCATTAAATCGCCATGGACAAGATTCTTGGGTATTGGATCATCGCAGCTTGGATTGGGTAACTCGTGATGAGATGGGCTATTCTAAAGATGTAGCTGCTCCTTTGTTTTCTTATTCAGATCGAAAAGGCTACCAAAAATTCATGTTTAGAAATTCTGGAGATGATAATTATCCAGCGATTGACGATGGAAACCACGAAGGCAGCACACATATTCGAGATGAATATGTTCAAGAACTTGCTCGAGAGGGAGGAATGAAACTGGATACCAGAGCTGTGGAGCGTGTTGTGTTGTATTTGAATGGCCAATATTGGGGCGTCTACGGTATGAGAGAGCGACCGGTTGATCATGACTACACCAGCGAATACTATGATCAAGGGAAATATGATATCCAATATTTAAGCACTTGGGGAAATACAGAAATTGAATACGGAGGACAAAAGGCTGAGGACGATTGGAAAGCTTTGAGAGATTTCATTTTGGGCAACGACATGAGTGTGCCAGCCAATTATAAAATTGCTGATGATAGCATAAATCTGACCAGTCTTATTGATTACATGATTGTGAATTTGACAGTGGTGGCTTCAGATTGGTTGAATTATAATACAGGTTGGTGGCGTGGATTGAATCCGGATGGAGATCATAAAAAATGGGGCTACATCCTTTGGGATCTAGATGCAACATTTGACTACTACATCAACTATAGTGGTGTGCCTAACACCAATCCAGATGCTGCAGCTTGTGATTTAGAAGAGATAGCAGAATTTATGGACGACTTCTTCGGAGGATTTTATGGCGGTATTGACGGAGATGTAGGACAACATGAAAAAATATTTCTAAAGTTGCTAGATGAAAGTCCAACCTTCAAGCAATTGTATTATTCTCGATATGCTGACATGATGAATACCGTTTATTCTTGTGAAAATATGATCAGTACTTTAGATAGAATGTTAGATGTGATTCGCCCTGAAATGCCTAGACAGATTGAACGTTGGGGAGGGACCATGATGGAATGGGAATCCAATGTACAGGACTTGAAAGATTTTGTCAATGCTAGATGTACCTTAGTCAATGAAGGAATGATCGAATGCTATGATGAATTAGAAGGGCCTTATGAAATTACGCTAAAGGTATTGCCAGAAGCAGTGGGAGAAATAGAAATCAATACTTTAGAGATCGAAACCTTCCCTTGGTCTGGAGAGTATTTTGGAGGCATGGAAAATAAAATTAAAGCCAAAGTGAAAAATGATTTTGAAGACGAATACAACTTCAGTCATTGGATCAGCGAAAACGGCAGCATCATCTCACCCGATGATCAAACCCGAAAGGCGACCATCATGGTAGCAGGTAATGAGACCTTAACGGCCGTGTTTGATTTGGCGACTTCCACGAATACGCCAAGCGATGAATTGGCGCTAGAGGTATTTCCTAATCCTGCCAGCGATCATTTGTTGCTAAATTATTCCTTGCCAACAGCGGCCGAAGTCACAGTAGCTCTTTATTCTGTCCTTGGCCAAAAGATTCAGGAATTCCCTGCTGCTAGCGGCAAGCG
>CALGJW010000362.1 GCA_937930025.1 uncultured Saprospiraceae bacterium
AACAAAATTTTCAGCGACAAACTGGCGGTTGGTCAATAGTAGGCTATTGAAATTACTGGAAGATTATTTTGCGCATAAATCTTTTGCCAAATCAGAAGTAAAGAAAAAACTTCTATTAAGTCAATTCTATAGAAGTCATAATAGAACCAATGTTTTTCAAAATAGCCTTAACGATGCCCATCGATTTTCTCAAAAACAACAATTCAGAAATACAGAATACTTGTACGAACAATTTACTATTGAAGAACAACGCTACGATTATATCCAAAGTCAAAATCGAAAAGTTCGAACCAATCTTCAAAAAGTTAGTGATCATTTAGACAATTTTTTCATAGCTTCAAAACTGCGGCAAGCCTGCCAACAGCTTTCAAGGAAGACAATTAATCAAGAAGAATATCATATAGAATGGTTAGATGAAATACTCACACAACTTCAAGACCATTCGAATCAATTAGAACAACCTGCTATTGCGATGTATTACTACGCTTATAAGGCCCTTTGCGAATCAGGTACAGAGAATGATTTTAAGCAATTTTTAAACTCCATCGAAACCTACAGTCATTTCTTACCTGCGGCAGAACTTCGTGATATTTATTTATTGGCGATCAACTACGGCATAAAGACTATCAATCTTGGAATTAAAACATATCAAGCACAAACTTTCGATTTATACACCACTAGTCTTGACAATGGCTTCCTTTTGCAAGACGGCATCATGCCAGAAAGTACCTATAGTAATATTGTATCATTAGCTATTGGATTAAAAAAGTATCGATGGGCAGAGGAATTTATCAACAAGTTTAAAACAAAACTGCCCTATCAATTTAGACAACCGCTCTATCATTTCTGTTTGGCCAAATTGTACTATGATCTAAATAACCTTAGTCAATCTCTTCAAAACCTTGTGCAGGTCGCAACAAAGGCTCCCTTTCTCTATCTTGGAGCAAAGACGCTTCAAATTAAATGCTATTACGAATTATCGGAATGGGATGCGCTAAACTCTTCACTAGACAGTCTTCGTGTTTATCTTCAAAGACATAAAGATTTAGGTTACCGCAAAACTAACTACGATAATCTGATAAATTTTATGCGGACACTTTTGAATTGGAAAATGATGAGTAAGACAGAAAAGGAAAAAACAAGGCAAGCAGTTTTAGCAGCGGAGTTGTTTACGGAGAGAGATTGGTTTTTAGAGCAGATGAAGTAAAAGCTGAAGTTCTTATAAAAAATAAATGAAAAAAATAACTCTGACTATTTGCATTATAAATAAACTGTCATAACTTTGTCATCGAAATGAATATAGAATATACATATTACACAAGATCATGGTCGACCAAAGACCTAGCCTGCTTCCAATCGAAGCAAGTGAATACTTGTGTCATGATTCATTTCGGATAACCACTCTTTACACTTGTGGTTGTCGGCGACAACTACAAGAATCTTCACTCATTCAATTTAGTTGTTACCATTTTTTTTTAAAACTAAGCTGCTTGCTTATAGCTTGAAACGTACTAATTTATTAGTGTTTCAGTCAATAGTAAAATGCTATTAAATATATGCCATGTGGATATTTAGAAATCTATGCGGGCATTGAATTCTTAAATATACTTTAGCGAAAAACCATTTCTTTCGCTGAGTACTTTAAGCATCTTGCTCAGCATTTTTTAACAATTATTTTATAAATATTAAATGTACTAAGCTGCGGCGATAGACAGTAGGATTGTAATGCCCTGTTTTAACCGCTAGTTTTTAAATATATATTCAACATCAAATTTTTTAATCATGAGTTTAACATTAGCAGATCAGTACTTCTTGAAGGCGCTCGACAATTACACTTTCGATATTGAGCAAACCGTTGAGTCTTTGAATTATGCTTTGAGTTACGATGAGCAACATCCTGCAGCCAATTGTTTGCTAGGTCGCTTGTTAATGGAAAAACTCAAAAGATTTCCAGAGGCGAAGCATTGTTTTGAACGTGCATTAATCGAAGATCCTAATTACGTGGACACTTACAAATTTTACTCCCAGCTTTTAATCTGGATGGGAGATTTGGAAAAAGCGGAAACGATAATAGAAAAAGGAATTTCGAAAGTTGGCATGCCGAAGTTGATTATGATCAAAAGAAAAGCCGCCATTCTTGAAGCCAGAGGTTTGGTCCAAGAAGCGATCAAGGAAAACAAGCGGGGACGATTGCTTTCTTCCGGGCAGTTTGACTTTGAGCATTTTCATGGTGAGGTGAAGCGGTTGAAGCGGAAATGCAAATCAATGCGTTCAATTACCCCGACAAGTCGGGTCGCAATGTAGTTCAATTGTCTTCGACGCAATGACGAATTCAATGAATTCAATGTCCAATGAATTTCATTTAGTATGGTGAGTGGAATCGCAGCCCTACAGGCTGCCTAGTGTATCGATCATAACTTGGGGCGATGCCCCAAGTTATGGAATTTAAGCCCTTCAGGCTTTTAAGTTGGAATTCCTATTTAGTAAAACAAAATTTATTGGACAACTAAAGAATCAATTATAAGAAGTGCTGGGTAATATTGGAAATAATAGTTTTCTCTTTTCTTTGGTAAATGACTCAAATCTGGGAATCGAAACCTTCCAAGCTACCAAAATTTGCTACACTTTATCTTAGGACGATGTCCCAAGATTTGGAATTGAAACCCTTAAGGCTTCTTTTTCTTCTTATTAAATTATTGATTGATTACTATAGGCTGAAGGCCTAATACTCTAAAACTTGGGGCAACGCCCCAAGATACAAAACAAATAAAAACGGGCAGGCTGTAGGTCTGCGATTCCGCTACGTCCAAAAATACTTTTCATCATACTCAACAATATCATATTGAATAAGAAACTCTTCTACTTCCTCTTTGAAAGATTTCTTTTTATGATGTTCTTCCTGATTCTCAATATATTTTTGGACTATCTTAA
>CALGJW010000363.1 GCA_937930025.1 uncultured Saprospiraceae bacterium
TTTTTATACCAATACTTTGCCCAGCAGCCATCTTCTTTTCTTGGTCCTGCTTCCCAGCTTAACATACCTTCTTTCCATGGTAATTCTAAGCGGTCGCATAACTCCTTCAAAACCTTAGGAGGATTTTTCAAAAGCTCACCAGAGTCTAACACCACTGGTTTTTCCCCAACCAACTTTTCAATTTCTTCAAAAAGCTGCCATTCAGCCGCAATTCCGATGTCTTGCATGTCTGGCTGAGGTATAACCTGAGCAAAAGAGGCTATCAAGGCTGCTGGATCTCTAATGAGAAAAATATGCTTGTAATTACTTGCCCAACTAACTGGAATAAATTCCATGTGATGGGCCATATTTTTGATGAAAATTCCGTTCTCTTGTTTTTCGACCAATTGTTCAACCACAGCCTTAAAGGAATGTGGTTGGCTAGCCAAGGTTTCTTTTTGACCGGGATGTTTTTTACCACTTTTCAAAAGATAAAGCGCATAAAAAGGCTCATCAACGACCTCAAGATCACTTCGTTGTGCAAAGCTATACATCAAAGCCGTTGAAATATTTCGAGGACCGGAAACAAGATTGATTTTAGGTGTCATATCTTAAGCAAGGACAAAAAAGGAAAAATGCTGCACTTTGTCGAATCTTATCGGTGAAAAGTCGCTTTCATCACCCAAAAAAAGAAAAGAATAATTAGCTTCGTGCTACTAACTAGATCAATTATGAAGACATTGAACATATTGTTTTTACTCTTGCTAACAAGCTTTGCTTATGGACAAGATCCCGAATTTGATTTGACAGTTGCTGAGGTGGAAGCACAATTGCGATTTTTAGCCTCAGATGATCTTCAGGGACGAAGAACAGGCGAACCAGGAAATAACATTGCCGCAAAATATATCGCTGAAGCATTTAGAAGTTTTGGCGTAGAGGCACCGGAAGGACACGAAGATTACCTCCAACCCATTCATTTCGAAAAAGGCATTTCTCCTTCTGAAGGGAAGGTTACTTGGGGAAATGATGTTTACCAACATATGGAGGACATGATTGTCTTAAGCGGAGGGGCATTGAACCAAGAAGCCAGAGCAATTTTTGTTGGTCATGGTCTAGAAGACGATTCCAAAGGTTGGAATGATTACAAAGGGGTAAAAGCCAAAGGAAATATCATGATCGCAATGGGAGGCGTTCCGGATTCTAAAGATCCCATGGAAACATTCCAAGCAATGGAGGCCAAACGAGCGTTAGCCAAAAGTAAAGGAGCTATAGCGCTAATCGAATTGTACCGCCAACCTTTTCCTTGGGATTTTTTCAAAAACTACATGACTTCAGATCGATTAACGGCAAAGGATAAAAAGACCGAGGAGGACGACAGTAATTTTACCTATATCTGGCTCAAAGAAAAAAATGAGCAGGCCGCACTAGATTTGAAAAAAGGAAAAGTTACCGTTAGTATAGAACATACGGGAGTTGCAAAAAGTACGGTTTCCTCCCAAAATGTAGTCGGTATAATTCCCGGAACCGATCCTGCTCTTTCAACCGAATACATTGTGCTAACCGCTCACTATGATCATGTTGGCACCGGAAAAAATGGTGGCTCCTTTTTCACACCAGAAGATAGCATCTTTAATGGAGCTAGAGATAATGCCATGGGAACTGTAGCAATATTGTCTGCTGCTAAATCTTTAGCCGCTAAGCCCGCATCCAGACCGTATATTCTTGTTGCATTTACAGGAGAAGAAATGGGATTGCTTGGTTCTCAATATTATGTGAACCAACCAGTTGTTCCGTTAAAACAATGTATTTATAATTTCAATACTGACGGCGCTGGATACAATGACAAGAGTTCTATTTCGGTGATTGGCTATGGACGAACGGGTATAGATGATGCGATTCAGGCCGGAGCAAAATCAGTTAATCTTGGGGTGATTGAAAATCCCGTTCCTGAACAAGGGCTTTTCGATCGATCGGATAATGTTTCCTTCGCAGCCAAGGGTGTTCCTTGTGCGAATTTTTCGCCTGGCGTCTCTGGCTTTGACGATGAATTAATGAAGTACTATCATCAAGCAGCAGATAATCCTGAAACAGTGGATATGGACTATCTGCTTAAATATGCCCAGGCTTACGTGCAAATTTCCCGCATTATTGGCAATGCTCCAGTAAAGCCCAAATGGAAGGAAGGAGATAAATATGAAGCCGCTGGTAAAGCTTTATATGAAAATTAGTGAAAGCCTTAATCCTACTTAATCCTCAGATAGACTTTTGTGAAGGTGGTGCTTTGGAAATTCCAGGCGCTAAAGCCTATTTGACAAAAGTCAAAAAGGTCCTTCCTCAATTCAGCAAGGTCATTTGTCTAAGGGAAATACATCCTGCGAATCACCTGAGCTTTGCCGCTAATCATCCTTGGAGACGACCAGGGCAAGAAATAACCATTGAACACAATTTGATGACACTGATGATCAGCCATTGCGTAGAAGGACAATTTGGGTCCTTTACAGCCCCTCCTTTTCAGGATGCTGATTTCGACGAAATAATTACGCTAGGTAATACGCACAATTTAGAAACTGATCGAGAATTATGCAATGTTAGAAATGTTGAGCTTTTGAATTTATGTGAAAAGTATGCGCTAGAAGATATAAAAATAATGGGCTTTGAACATAACAACATATCTAAGCATCTCTTGGATTTGTTAGCCCCAAAAGTTCCTATTATTGATAGCGCAGAAATTCTAAAATTCAAGGAACTTTAATTTATTCCAGTTACTTTTGTTGTCTTGTATGATTAAAAAAATTCTTCTATGAAAAGTCTATTTACTATTCTATTTTCGGTTTGTTTAATTTATGCATGTGGTGATTCAACCGGGGCAAATACGACTGGATGTGCAATGGGTGTTCCCAAAGCCATGTTTTCTCCAAAGCTTCAAGGATTTGCTAACCACAGTTTTCGAGTTACCCAAAATAATAGTACCGAAGAATTTAGTTACAAAGACAACCCCGTGGTCGTTTTCCAAACTGGCTGTGATTACATCGAACAAGAATTTCAATTTACTTTCAACGAAAAAACGGATACCGATGAAGCTGGCATGGTGAAACTTGCAAACATTTTATTGGATTGGAGTAGATTGGGAAAAAACTATGTAAGCTTCAAGCCATGGGCAGATCAAATTAGGGCCGTATCAACAGAAATGCAAATGGGTACTAGTTTTAACCCTTCACCGGATATCGAAATCCTAGTCAATAAGATCAACACTGCGACCGGCGAAATTCTCACAATTGCCTTTAAACAAAAGAGTTAATATTTCATCCAGAGGCTTATACATTCTGGTAAATCATATGTAGAAATATTTAATATCAATCTTTCTGGAAATTTGTAGCTCATATTTTTGGGATTCCAATTCAGCTTTCTAAATTTGAGCTCCAAGAAATCATTACCCCCGAAACAAAGAACTTTCGCATAACGCGATAAAGAGGAAGTAGAAGTAGTATCAGTAATTTTCCGTGGCCCTGCTTATTCATTTAAGTTTGGGTCATTTTTTTTCCCTCTTATTCTAAATTTTCTTACAACTATTCAGTTTTGGACTTTGTTACCCAAGCAAGTAAAGGGTATATTTGCGCGCATAAAAAATCACTGCAATATGAGTTTTGACATTATAGTAATTGGAACTGGTCCTGGCGGATATCCCGCAGCGATCCGAGCATCTCAATTAGGGATGAAAGTGGCCGTCATTGAAAAGGAAAGTTTAGGCGGCATTTGTTTGAATTGGGGTTGTATTCCTACAAAGGCATTATTAAAAAGCGCCCAAGTTTTTAATTATATCAATCACGCGGCGGACTATGGAATTGAGGTGAAAAGTGCGAAAGCGGATTTTTCAGCAATGATTAAAAGATCTCGTGGCGTAGCTGATGGAATGTCAAAGGGAATAAGTTTTTTATTGAAGAAAAATAAAGTTACCGTAATTGAAGGTTACGGAAAGTTGATTCGCGGTAAGAAAGTTGAGGTAGAAGACAAAGACGGAAAGAAAACTACTTACGAAGCCAAGCATATTATTTTGGCAACTGGAGGAAGAGCCAGAGCTTTGCCAAATTTACCGATTGATGGTAAAAAGATTATCGAGTATAGAAAGGCAATGAGCCTTGAAAAGCAACCTAAAAGTATGGTTGTAGTTGGTGCTGGCGCCATTGGGGTAGAATTCGCTTATTTCTACAATTCCCTTGGAACAGATGTGACTGTGGTGGAATTCATGGAACAAGGTTTAGTGCCTCGAGAAGACAAAGATATCTCCAAAGAATTGACGAAGGTATTTAAGAAGCAAGGAATAAAAACTTTGGCGAATACTTCTGTTGAAAGTGTGGATTCCAAAGGTAAACTTTGTAAGGTTACCACTAAGAATAGAAAAACCGGTAAAGAAGAAATCATAGAATGCGAAGTGGTGCTTTCCGCAGTAGGAGTTGCGCCAAATACAGAAAACATTGGTTTAGAAGGATTAGGGATTAAAACTGATAGAGGCTTGGTCGTAGTGGACGAATTTTACAATACCAACGTACCGGGCATTTATGCGATAGGTGATATTGTAAAGGGCCCTGCCCTAGCCCACGTTGCTACTGCCGAAGCAATCATTTGTGTTGAGAAAATTGCAGGCGAACGTGTTGAACCAATCGACTATAATAATATTCCTGGGTGTACTTATTGTGTTCCAGAAATTGCCTCAGTAGGCTATACTGAGGAAGCTGCTAAAGAAGCAGGATTTGAAATTAAGGTTGGAAAATTTCCTTTTTCAGCATCCGGTAAAGCAAGCGCATCTGGTGAAAAGGCCGGATTCGTAAAAGTAATCTTCGATGCGAAGTATGGAGAATTCCTAGGAGCGCATATGATTGGTAGCAATGTAACAGAAATGATTGCAGAAATTGTTGCTGCTAGAAAATTAGAAACAACTGGGCACGAAATGATAAAGACCATTCACCCTCACCCAACGATGAGCGAAGCTGTGATGGAAGCAGCTGCAGCCGCATACGGTGAAGTAATACACTTGTAAAATATAATTTTAAGCTATCCATTCGATCACCCATTCTTGAGCATGTCTCGGGAATGGGTGATTTTTTGAAGGATATGGATAAACCTCCTCCCAGCTAATTGCCCCTGTGGTTTTCTGAACCATTTGATGAAATAATCCACAATAGATCGCTTCCCTCAAATCAAAATACTGAGGCTTATGCTGTCCCTTGACAAAGGGATCTGATTTGACCTTAATTCGTTTCATGAATCCATGCAACGGAATTTTCAAAGCAGCAAATGTGCTAAGCAAGGTAAGATGATAGTTCGCTTCTGTCTGTCCTTTTTCCTTGACTGGAATGGCACTCCGATTAATAACCCATGTCTTCCGATGTATCACCACTTGATCGAAAAGTTGAATTCTAGGTTGGAAAGTACCCCACTCCTTTTCTTCAGATAAAATTTGCAGGAGCGGTTTTTTAAGCACCGTAAAATCAGCCACTTTGGGGCCAAAATTTTGAATCAATTGATACAAAGGGGATCGACGATCTAGCCCTTCCAACCCATAATTTATTGGTCGGACTCTTTTATTTTTCGATATAGACCAAAGTTCTAATTGAGTAGCAACTTTTCGAATCTCCAAATCTTGAAGCGCTATTTTATTGGTCGGATTTTCTTTTGAAATGGGATATAAAGTGGATAGGCAATCTTTGGTAAGTTCTGGATGTAGGTTAGCATTAAAAGCACTATTATCACTATGATCGATCATGATTTCATCATCGAAAGCAGTATTCTCCCTTCTTATTGCTGCAACAATTGCTTCATCTTGAAGAAACCTTGACATCATTTTTCCATGCCCAGGAAATAGATTTCTCAAGTAAGGCAGTCCTTCTCCTTTTTGAACGAGTGACCCGATCCACTTTTTGTTTTCCATTGCTTTTTCTTGTCCCAAAATTTCGGCCAACAGCTTTTTATCAATGTTTACTATTTCATTTTTTAAGGGGAAAACAATGCGGTCCATCCTTTGTATCATTTCATTCTCGGTGGGCTTAAAATTATCAATGGCCGATCTAACATCGATCGGTTTAGCCTTATGAAAGAACACATAAAAATCCAACAAACTGATTCGGTCCGTTGCAATTTCCTCGAAGGTTTTTTCAATGGCGACAGATTGCTTTGAAAAAGCATATTTACTCAAAGCAGGTAAAAATGGCGTTATTGATTTTATCCAAGGGTTTTCCTCAGCTAGGTTAACAGTTGACTCGACTTTCCAATAATCATCTCTATAAATAACTCTTTCTATCTCTAAATCAAATGCAACACCGATTAATTCCTTCCAGGATTTGTGTACTAAATAAAGGGCATCCCAATCTAGCGTTTCGCTTTGTTCAAGTTTATGAGTAATGGCAAGTGTCTCTTGAAGCAGAGAATGATTTGGGAATTTTTCTGAAGAAAAGGTAAGCCATTTTTCCAACCAAAGTGAATTTTCCTTATGACTTGGAAAAACCGGAAGTAATAAACCTTCTGCTTTTAGTTGCCACATGAAGGACGACAATGTTTTCTCCTCCACCTCTACATATTCCAAAAGCAAATTCACCCAATCAGTCAATAAATGCTGCTGGCCTGGGAATTCCTTAAATAACAATTCCAATAAAGCTTGATGCTCA
>CALGJW010000364.1 GCA_937930025.1 uncultured Saprospiraceae bacterium
CCACATCTACTCTACCCTCACTAGGAAATTCCTTTTGTACGACTGCCATTTCAGGAGAGTTAATACTTAACCAGGAATCAAAAGGGCTGAACAAAGTGCCATTATCCACTACTAATTCGGGATCGAAATTTATCGAAAAAGCAACACCGTATACATCATTGGCCATGGTGTCCATCGTACCCACTACAAAGGGTATACTTACTGTGATCCCGGGACTAGGTATCGTATCTATATCCAAGTACATTGGTACCCCATCAAGCATAGATTGTGACGTAGAGTTATTCAAACTTTTATGTTCCAATCCCCAATTTTGAATAATTGCTGCAGTGTCCGCCAATTCCACAATACCATTTCCATCACAATCTGCATGCTTTTCATTTACATCATATCCTGGGATCGATAAAGTCCAATCAGTAGCTTCATGTCCGTACCAATCAATATTCATTTCATTCCTTGCGGGACCTGTAGAACCAAGACTTAAGCAAAGTGGAAGTAAATCAAAGTGATTGACAATCAAATTTGAGTCGACATCTCCTGGCCATACACATCCTTGGTTGACGATTACAGAGAATTCCCAGAAATGAATTCGTCCATTTCCATCTTCCTCATAGACTGCAAAATAATTCTCATCGAATGACGGACTCACAAATACAGATGGACAAGTAGGGCAATTGATGTCATTGAATTCAGTATTTGCCCAATGTAGAAAAGTCATTCCAGCAATGGCAGTGGCATTTAATTCAACGGAGTCCCCTTCACAAATCTGGATATTAGAAACGATATTTAATGAATCGTAACAAATGGCCACTTCATATTCTTCTACACAGGTTCCAGAAGAATTAGATATCGTAAAGTCATAAAGGCCAGATTCTAAATCATCAATGTAGTTCCAAATAGAAGTATTACCGCCATTCCAAGCGTAGGTAAAACCAGTGGGTGCATTGGTGGGATGATTAAAATCCACCGCACCCAAATTATTGGCACTTTCGCAAATGATGTCTATTCCATAAACTATGATTCCATCGAGAATGGTAAAAGTGATTTCTTTTTCGCATCCATTTGCATCTGTAAAAATCATTGTGTATGTACCTGCAGCTAAATCTGTTTGACTTGGCAGACTCGTCCAGTTTCCATTCCACAAATAACTATATGGCGGGGTACCTCCTGTCACTGATGTTATTTCAACGGCACCATCCTGGGCTCCCTCACAAGTAGTAGGCGTAACTTGAGTTGTAACGACTAGCTCATCTGGGTACACAATAGTGAAATCAAGGTAAGTCTGACATCCAGTTGTTAATTCTGTTATTATTACTGAATGAGTTCCCAATGGTACATCACATGGATTATGAATGTTCGGTGCAGAAGGATAGCTCCAATCATAAGAGTAATTGTTTGGATCACCTATAAAATCTAGCGTTACACAGGTGGAAGAATCAACACAGGCTACTGGATCAATGATTATATTTACGATAGGCCCTCCTGTGGAATCTGCAATCACTTCAAAAGTTCTTTGTGTCGCGCATAACAAATATCCAACTTCAACGAAGTAGGTTCCTGGTTGAAGAATTACTTGTGTTAGGTCATTTCCAAGTAAAGTAAATTGTTCATCATACCAGGATACTACGTGATCAGGAGTTTGATTAGGAATTGTAATTCCGGCAGTTACTTGTGAAGCACCACAAACTAAAATCAAATCTGACAGACCCGTGAAAATCACTTCTTCTCCAAAAACAGTGAAGGGTTTAATAGCCGAACAGTCATTAGTCGACAATTCAAAAAAGTAATCCCCTGGAGGCAAATTTTCTATAGTTGTAATTCCAGCTGCTATTTGATTCATTTCGTCATCAAACCAAGTCTCAGTATATGGAGCGTTTCCCTGGGTGATTTGAAAAGTAGCAGTACCTGTAGGAGTATCACAAAGCGAAGCAGTTGTGATCATATCGAAATCAACAGGTGCATCATAAGATTCTATAACAATAGTATCCGCTTGCCAGCAATCCAATGCATCCATGTAAAAAAGTATATGTCCTCCTTCAACAACGTCAAAGGTATCTCCAACTACTCTTGTTCCATCTGGGAATTCCAAAGTTGTGAAATAACTTGCATTTGGGTACTGCCATCCTCCTGATGGGTTGGTCGCAAGGACATGGGGTGCCCAAGCTAAACAAGTACTGGTATCATTCAATTCAAATCCTGCATCAAAATCTCCGGTCCATTCTGGCATCACCCAAACCAATTCACAATTGTCAGGATAACTTATTACGGAGATAGTATCGTTATCCGAAGTTAAGAGTAGGGACAAAACCGTACTATCTGTAACAACACTTGAAATAGTAGAATTAGAAACCGTTAAAACAAGCGAGTCTTGAAGTAAAACATCCAGGCTAACATCTACATTAAGTGCAGTTGGATTACAATTATTAACCTGCACATCGAAATGAAAATCACACTGAGCAGAAGTCTTAATTGACGCAAATGCGATCAATATGGTTAGGAGCGTCGGGAGGAATGATAAATTGCGCATTGGATAATTATTTTAATTGAGCTGATGATATCTCAAAAATACGCCTGTAATACGCTAAAAAAAAGTACATTTTACTCAACTTATATCTATTTTGCAAAATATTTTTGATAATAATACCTTATTTTATTAGCTTTTAGTTAAAATAATATATCCGCATGAAAAGCCGAGCATTTGACCTATTAGGTAATTTTAAGCCTTCTGAACTACAATTATTCCAAGATTGGATAAAATCAAGCTATAACCAAGTACCAGTTAAGATACAAAGCTTAGGGCGGATTTTGATCAAGGAATTAATGGTTGGCAACCGGCCGGCAGAAATTACAAAGCAATCATTGTTCTCAATGTTATGGCCAGGAGCTACTTTCAACGAATATAGGATAAACAATACCTTGTCCAAGCTACAAGAATTTACGCTTCAATTTTTAGCCAATAATCATTTGAAAAAAAATGGCGGCCTTTCCTATCTTTTCGCAGCTCAGGAATTAATTGAACAAGATGCCATTGAATTTATTCCAAAGACTATTAAGAAAATAGAACAGCAACAGGCAGCCAATTCACACGGCAGTTACGAAGCTAGTTATCTAAAAGAACAAAAATTCCAATTGGAAGAATTTTATCAGTTGCGGACAAAGCCCCATAACTATTCTGCTGCACTTCAAAATCAAATGACTGCACTAGATGAATTCTATCTGATCAAGAAACTAAGATTGGCCTGCGAGATGGAAAACAGATCTCAATTGGTAACTGAAAAATATAACATCGACTATTTAAAAGAACTAACTCCGATCATTGAATCTAAGCAAGCGGAAAATCCAGTTATTTCGATTTATTTTTTATGTTTAAAAATGTTGAGCCACAGGGAGGCTGTGGATTTTCAGCAATTGTTAGACTCCTTAAAGGAAAGTAACCAATTTTTCCCTGAGGCAGAGATACGGATACTATATGGCTACTTGTTAAATTTTTGTATCTCAAAAATTAATAATGGAGAATCATTATACTATCAAAAAATATTTTCCATTTACAAAATTCTGATTGATTCGAAATTGATTTTCTCCCAAGGCTATCTTTCCGAGTGGTCCTTTAAAAACATAGTTACTACCGGGATTCGAATCGAGGCTTTTGATTGGACAGAAGATTTCATTGAAGTATATAAAAAATACCTACCGAAGAAAGATCATTCTAATGCGGTAGCCTACAACTTAGCTAGTTTATATTTTGCTCAAAAAAATTACCACGCATCTTTGCGGGCATTACTCGGAGTAGAATTCACTGACCCCAGTTATTTCCTCGGAGCAAAGATTATTCAGTTGAAATCTTATTATGAGCTTTCGGAAGATGAGCCATTTTTTTCCCTAATAGACTCCTTTAACAAATATATCCGTCGGAATAAAAAACTCTCTGCCAATCGCATTAAGTCCAATGCGCATTTTTTAAAATTAGCGAAACGATTATTGAAATTGAAATTATCGAAATCGCATACCTCCAAAAAGCGTTGGATGGCTAACAACAAAATTTTTGAACAACAGTTAGGAGCATTGCGGCCTTTGGCAAACAAAGATTGGTTGGCGTCTCAATATAAAATATTGCAAGATTCAGCCTAAACTAACTTACACGTAGAATAATCTTCCCCTTGTTTTTATTCGCCTCCATAAAGTCATGGGCCGCACCTACCTCACTCCAATCATAAACAGAATCAATCACAGGCTTTAAATTTCCTTTTGCAAACTCATCTAAGGCAAGTTCACTAAAACCTTGTGTCAATTTTACTTTATACTCCAAAGTTCTGGCTCGAAGCGTAGAACCAATAATTCTAATTCTCCTCCGAAGTATATTAACCAAGTTGATTTCATTCGTTTTTATTCCACCCATGGTTGCCAACATAACCATGCGGCCATCCATCGCCAAGCTGTCTAAATTTTTCTGAAAATATGGAGCCATTAAAAAATCCATGATCGTATCTACTCCTTTGCCTTCTGTTTTTTCATTTATAAATTCATCAAAAAGCGTTGTTTTATAATCGATGCAATAATCTGCTCCTAAGGAAGTACAGATATCATGTTTAGCTGCGGAAGCAGTCACGAAAATTTCTGAGGCGCCTAATAATTTTCCTAGTTGGATAGCTGCAGTCCCTACTCCACTTGC
>CALGJW010000365.1 GCA_937930025.1 uncultured Saprospiraceae bacterium
TAACTAATAGTCAGCAATTAAATTGGAATAATGCAATCGATTTAGGAACAAGTCAACTATTGAATTCCATAGGCGCATCAAACAGGTTTTCAAATGGAAATTATGTATTCTGTTACACCTTTATTTCACGACAGGAAGGTCAATCTATAGGGGTTAATTGTTATGAAAAACCAATTAAAATTGCAGGTGTACCTACTCTTGTTAGTCCTTACAATAAGGAAGTAATCGATGTAAGAAACCCTGTACTTACTTGGAGACCACCCTTACCTTCATTTAATGCTAATATTGAGTATGCTTTACTAGTTGCTCCCATTTTTAATAAACAATCTAGAATTGAAGCTATAAATAAAAATTTCTCTCAAGTTTCACTTCGAAACATTAATAGAACCTTCCAAGTCTATCCATTCGATGCGGTTCCTCTAGAATCTGGAAATAGTTATGTATGGCAAGTGAAAGCTTTTCAAAATGGATTTGAAATTGGAGCAACAGAAATATGGGAATTTAAATATGAGCTATCTGAAACTAGAAACCCTGAACCTACTTCAGAGAGCTACAGATTTGTTAAAACAAGACAAGATGCATCTTATTATGTTGCGAATAGAAAGTTGTATTTGGCTTATGATAATAAACATAATGAGTCCGTATTAGACTTTGAGTTTATCTCTGATGATAATACCAAGTTGGCATCAGAAAATTTACCTGTTATTAAATTAGAAAGTGGTGTGAATAAGATTATTATTGATGGTGATCAACTTCGGATCTTGGATCATTTGAATAAATATACCTTGACAATAAACTCGAGGAAAAAACGAAAGTATTATTACAATTTTGTATACCTCAGTGAAAATTAGAATGATGAAATATTATATATATACAGTTCCATTTTTATTGGTTATAGCAGGCTTTTTTTTATTGTCAAATAATGATTCTTCTGCTGACGATTATCGCAAAATTTCCGATGGCATTAGGTATTCCTTGGATTATATACCAAATACAATGCTTATTGAAAGAGACCTTAAAGATTCGAAAGATTCTTATTCGGAGGTTGCTGACAAATACAAAGATCATTGCTATTTTAAATTAAGAATCAATTCTAGTGGAGGCCAAGATATTTTAAAATTGCTTAGCAATAAGTTTGGAGAAGCAGAATCAAATGAAATAATTAGAATTTTAAGTTTTCATTCAAAAGAGAATTTAAAACTTAACATAAATAATATTGAATTGCCTTGTTCATTGTATCATTTAGATAGGACATTTGTTGAGCAAAAAGGACTCGAATTAATTGCTGTCTTTAATCTTAAAAGCATAGATGATTTAATCCATGAAAATAATAATGTGGAATTCGAATTTAATGCTGAATTATTTGAAACTGAATTAATTAAATTCGATTTACCAGATGATATACTAAGAAAATTGACTAAGGTCTAGCGTTAACAAAAACAATATTCATAGAATATAATAGAGAAATTAAAATCAGATGAAAATTCAAAAGAGATTTAAAGAAATAGTTCTACGTAAAACTGCTTTGTTTTTAGCATTTACTATTTTATTTCAAACTGTCTTTACTCCACATGCTATTGCATTGACAGGTGGGCCTGCTCAACCAGAAATGGCAGGATTTCAACCAATAGGTGCCTCCAATATGGTTGATCTATTTTCGGGTGATTTTAATTATAACATTCCTTTATTAGATGTAGATGGCTATCCAATAAATTTAGCATATCAAGCAGGATCTATGATGGATCAAGAAGCGAGTTGGGTAGGTTTAGGTTGGTCACTTAATCCTGGAGTTATTAATAGAAATATGAGAGGTATTCCAGATGACTTTAAAGGTGATAAGGTAAAAAAGGAAATGAATATTCGGCAAGATCTTACAGTTGGATTAAATTTTACTACCAGTGCGGAGTTGTTAGGTCTGAGTTTAGATAAGATTCCTGGTATTGATAGTTTAAGTTTAACTGCTGGAATAGTTTATAATAATAGAAAAAAATTTGCTGTGGAGCTATCGGCATCACCCTCTGCAAGTATTTCTAAAACCTTAGGTAAGGGTAAATCTTCAGATAAAAATCCACTAGATCTAAATGCCGCAATTGGAGGGGATTTTAGCTTCAATTCAAATTCTGGTTTTGGTGTTCCTGGTATATCAGCAAGTCTTGGTTTAAGTCAATCAGTTGATCTTACTCAGGAACAAAAAAAGAACTACGATATTAATAATCCTAACACGGGTAATCGTGTTTTAGATGATAAAAATAAATTAGTGGGTGGAATTAGAGATAAAGGTGCTGCAAATGCAAGAGTGTCATTATCTAGTTTTAATAATTTTACAAGTTTTCCTAAATCTCCTATGCCAATGAGGAATGCTTCTTTTGCTTTTAATGGCAAACTCTCTGGTGAGTTATTTGGTCTTGCTCCTGGAACACAAATAGGAGGTTACGTAAGCCAGCAAGTTCTTGATAAAAAATATATTGAAAAACCAACCTATGGTTATCTTCATTTGCAAAGTTCAAAGAATGATTTATTTGCTATTCAAGATTATAACAAAGAAAAGAATATTCCTTATCATAGTGAAAAACCTATTTTACCAGTTAGTTTTGGTACGTATGACTTATTCTCGGCAAGTGGACAGGGTGTGTCAGGGCAATTTAGGGCGATGAGAAATGATATTGGTATATTTCGAGATCCTGGCTTAATAAATAGAAGTGTTTCTGCATCAGGTGGAGTTGAACCAGGTGCTGGTGCGTTTTTCAAGCTAGGCGCTAACTTAGCAGGAGGTGGAGGAACCACGAAAGTAAAGAAGTGGTCTCATTTGAATAAATTAGAGGAAACTACTGATTTTGCAAATGAATCAGGGATTTATGAAAACGTTTATTTTAAGGGAACTGGGCAAAAAATAATAACAGATAAAGACTACTTTGATAAACTTAATGGGGAATATCCTATGAGGGCTGATCTTGCAATTCTGGCTACTGAAATCAAGGCTAATTCAAAATATTTTTTTGAGGATGACGATAAAAGTGATGGTTCTTTTCAACCAAATTCGCTAGTAAAAAGAGCTGAAAACTCTAGGGAGAAAAGGAACCAACTTTTTTCTTTTATAACTAAATTTGAAAAACAACAAGGATTTGGTCTAACACAAGTACAGGATGATAATAACCTCAGAAAAGATCATCATATTTCTGAAATATACATTACACAAGAGGATGGTAGTCGTTATGTATACGGCATCCCTGCATATAACAAATTAAAAAAAGATGTTTCTTTTAATAGAGAGCGTAGTGAAGACGGCGCTCACGGAATTGTTTCAGATGAGGATGAATTCGTATCTTATGATCCTACAATTGATAATACTATTAAAAATGAACAAGGTATAGACCACTATTTTGACTCTGAGGAGATTCCAGGTTATGCCCATTCTTATTTGTTGACCCACGTACTTTCTCATGATTATGTTGATGTTACAGGTAACGGAATAAGTGAGGATGATTTAGGCAATGTTGTTGAATTAAAGTATAAGCAACATCACGGTCAAGATGGATCAAATTACTATAAATGGAGAATTCCGTATAACGAGAATAAAGCCCAATTCTCTGAAGGTTATAAATCAAAAACTGATGATGATAAGGCAAGTTACGTTTATGGAGAGAAAGAGACTTGGTATCTAGAATATATCGAATCTAGAACCATGATCGCCGAATTTCATACTTCTGATAGAGATGATGCATTAGGAGTGCTCGGTGAAAATGGGGGTAAAAATTCATCACTTAGAATGAGAAAACTTGATAAAATTGAGCTCTATTCTAAGGCTGAATTTAATGTTAGTACAAATGCAACACCTATAAAGACTGTTCATTTTACATATGAAACAGATGCAAGTGGTACCTTATGTCAAAGCATACCTAATAGTACTATTACAGATGGTGGTAAGCTAACTTTAAAGTCTGTTCACTTTACTTATGGAAATAGTAAGAGAGGCATGTTAAATGCTTACAAGTTTAATTATGATAATGAAAATCCAAATTATAATCTTCAAGCAAGTGATAGATGGGGGTGCTACAGAAAAGCTACAGATGTTTTTCAATTAAATAATCCAAATTATCCAGATGAAATACCAAATCCTAGTGAATTTCCTTATGTCTTGCAAGAACATCAGCAACCTGGTAATGAAGGTAATGACATAGTTTCAAAAACAGATGAATTTGCTTCTGCATGGAATCTTAGTTCTATCGAATTACCATCTGGGAGTACAATCAATATAGAATATGAATCTGACGATTATGCTTATGTACAGGATCATCGGGCAGGCCAAATGATGTTCATTGAAGGTTTTGCAAATACAATTCCTGAACCACTTAATGAATTAGATGTTTCTAAATGGGACAATCTTCTTTTTGCAGATAAAGAGACCGACAAAGATAGAAGCCCAATGGAATATTTGATACTATCATTACCTCAGAAAATTAATCCTAATACTTCTTTAAGTGACCCTGAAGCTAAAGCGTTATTGCAAAAAAAGTACTTTGAAGATGTGGAAAAAATTTATTTTCAATCTGCAATAAATTTAACAGGAGAACAGAATGATGTGAATAAATATGAATATATAAGAGGATATATGGATTTTGATGAAATAGGTTTCGTTCCGAATACAAAGAGAGAAAAAATTTATATTAAAATTAAATCCTTAAAAGATGGTAAGCAAAAATACCATCCACTGACAGTAGCCACTTTACAGTCAATACGGCTCAATTTTCCAGAAATTCTTCACCCGGGATCTCCAAGTGACAATCTTGAAGATTCAGGTTTGATCAAAGCTTTAATTGGTTATACGAGCCAAATAGGTAGTGTGATAAATGGATTTAACAAGAGCTCCATTCGTAAGGGATGGGGGCAAGAAGTTAACCTAAATAAATCGTGGATAAGATTAGCAAATCCAGATTTCAAAAAGCAAGGTGGAGGATGCAGAGTGAAAGAAATTAGTGTTTCTGATGGTTGGGACAAATACGACGATTTAAATGATGCTGAAAGTGTCTATGGACAAAAATATTCCTACACATCGGATCTAAAATTAGCTAATGGTGATGTTGTTGAAATAAGCAGTGGAGTGGCTTCGTATGAACCCTTAATTGGAAATGAGGAAAACTTGATGCGAAAACCTTTACAATACGCTGCGCAAACACTTTTAGGACCTGACAATTCATTATATGTTGAGGAACCAGTTGGGGAGTCTTTGTATCCTATGGCATCTGTTGGATATAGCAATGTAAAAGTTGAAAGTTTTGGAACTTATAATGGAGGTATAAAAAAAGGCGGTGTCGGCTATAGTGTTAATCAATTTTATACTGCAAGAGATTTCCCTGTTAAAGTTAAGTACACGACTCCTCATAGAAAACGTCGACTTAATATTGAGAAATTTTTGTCTATTCCTATACAAAATGACAAGCTCGGTGTCTCACAAGGCTTTTCGATTGAGATCAATGATATGCATGGAAAGCCTTCCTACGAAGGGGTTTTTGACAATGGGGATAATAAAATTTCTTCTACTACCTATAGTTACCTTACAGAAAAAAATAATAGAGGTGAACCTCTGAATGAATTATCAAACCTTGTCAAAGTATTTAACCCAAATGGAAAAGTTTCTGAACAATATCTTGGTGTAGAAATGGATGTCTGGCAAGAAATGCAACAAGATGAGGTGAAAGTGAAAGATATAGGTATTTCTCCAAATGCTGATGGTTTTTTACCATTTTTACCTGTTGTTATTCCTGTTATACTTCCAAGCTACTCAGACTATGAGAATGAGTTTAGTTCAGCCACAACTACCAAACTAATAAAGAGGTTTGGTTTGATAGATACAGTAAGAGTTGAAGAGAATGGGTCTTCTATTTACACTGTAAATAAATTATACGACAGTGAAACAGGTGAAGTTTTGCTTACTGAAACACAAAACGAGTTTGATGACCCAGTTTATAACTTTAATTATCCTGCTCACTGGGCTTATGAGGGGATGGGAATGGCATATCAAAATATTGGAGTGAGCTTCCTCTTGGACATTGAAAATAATGAGATTTTACAGAACAATGGAGAGCTTGCGGTTTTAGTACCGGGCGACGAACTGCTTATTATCAAGTTGACAGATGCTGACAACCTAGAATCTGAAGTGCTAAGTAAATATATTGCTGCGGAATCTCATTCTGACCCTTCTAACCTTATTCTTCAAAATTTTAGTGGTGAATGTTTAGAGGACGGAAATTATCAAGCAAAAATTCTTCGTTCAGGATATAGAAATCAGGCTAGTTTTCCAATAGCATCTGTTACGACCTTAGTTGATCCGACCCCTCAAAATGGTTCAGTTATAAATATTACTCAGGAACATGAAGTAGTCAATGCTACAGCTATGGAGTATGATGACTTTTGGCAAATGCAATGTGAACGTGAAACAAACTCCAATGGTGAGAATGTTTTGCTTCCCTTTGGGGATATAAATCCTTATTCGACTGGTCTTAAAGGTAACTTTCGAGCAAAAAGATCTTATGTCTATCATTCAAATAGATCAGGTACATCTTTACCTCAAAAGAATGTAGATATCCGTAATGATGGTATTTTTGATAACTTTAATTCATTTTGGGGGATAAATTCAAATGAAGAATGGAATCCGAATTCCACTGATGATAGATGGGTGAAAGTAAACACAGTTGAGTTGTATGATACACGAGGTAACGAACTT
>CALGJW010000366.1 GCA_937930025.1 uncultured Saprospiraceae bacterium
GTAATAGAAAAATATGAAGGCATCTCACCCTTTGAATACTAATCTGTGGCTTAGCTTTAATTCAACCTACAAGGTTCGATTCAATGATTGTGATCCAATGGGGCACCTTAACAATGCGCGATATGTAGATTATTTCATGAATGCCTTAGAGGATAATTTCAAACTTCGATTGGGAATCGACCTTGCCGAGCAAATCGAAAAAGGAGTCGGTTGGGTAGTTCGGGATCATAATATAACATATTTAAGACCGATCAAACATCATCAGGAAGCAATCATTCAGGTCGAAATTGTAAAGGTTAATCTAAAAGACTTTTTGGTTGAAATGAGAATGATAGAAAAGGAAAGCAGGCAATTAAATTCAATAATGAGGTCTAAATTCGTTTGTGTAGATATCCAAAAACAATGTCGAAGAGCGCATCCAGAAGATATATTCTTTTTATTTGCCAGTGCCAGAAATATTGATCTTTGTGAAAATACTTCTTTACTGAAACGGGCATCTCAGTTTCGAATTGGAAAAGCCCAAGGAGTTTAGATTTTCTATTTTTTCAACACTACAATAAAAAATGAAAGAATAGATACACTTGCAATAATTCCAAAGCCAGTTGCTAGCGAGAGATATTCAGAAAGAAATCCAATGATAGGAGGAGCACCTAAAAATCCAATGACTCCTGCTCCAGCGATCATCGCTATTCCAGAACTTGGTTTAATACCCGGAATATTGGCAGCTTGAGAAAATACGATTGGAACGATGATCGAATAGCCAAGTCCTGTTATACCAAATCCGCTAATCACAAATACTGCACCAGAGGAGAATATTGCGATACACAATCCCAATGCTGCTATGAGGCTGCAATAAGCCAATATTTTTTTATAACCAAATTTGGCAGTCAACTGATCTCCAAACAACCTTCCAAAGGCCATCATAGCTGCCATAGCCGTATAAGCAAAGGGACCTAAATGGGGTGAGATGTTGCGTTCTAACTCCATATAAATAGCCGACCAATCTGCAATAACTCCTTCTCCCATCATGGCGGATAATCCGATAATCATCAGCCCGATAACGGCCCAGGTAGGAACAACAAATCCTTGACCTTCTGCTTTAGCCTCCGGTAGTTGCTCAAAACTTTTTCGGGTAAAAATTCCTCCTATTATTATGAATGAAATGATAATTGTAAAGTGGAAAAAAGGCGAAGTATTTAAACTTAAAAAGATTCCTCCAATTCCGCCGCCAACCATTGCACCTATGCTGTACATAGCATGAATCATAGACATGATAGGCCGCTTTTCTTGACGCTCTAATTCGGCTGCAGAATTATTAAGACTGATATTTAGAAATGCATTTAATCCTCCAAAAACAAAAAGGGCGAGGAATAATGTCCAAAGGTTTGAGGCCAGGATTAATGGCAACAAAGTTATAGCCATACCAAAAATGCCGATCAAATTGCTTTTTGATCCGCCAATTCGATTGATAATGTTTCCTGCTAAGAAAGTAACCAATAAGGCTCCAATACTCATCCCAAGTAATCCAAATCCTAGCTGAGGTTCAGTTAATCCTAAATTGCGCTGAACATCTGGGATTCTAGATACCCAAGTTCCAAACAACATGCTCATTGTCAAAAAGCCAAAACCTATAGATCGTTTCAGCGGATCAGCAAAGAAGGAAAAAAGATTTTTTATCATTTGTGGACTAAGGCATAAGGCCTTAATAAGGCATGAAGGTAGAAACTTCGTCAAGAATTTGATAATAGGGTGGCTGTAATTTTAAACACAGCTTTTAACGAGATTAGCGCAGCAGATTATTTACTTGAGATTCGGTAGTAAACAAGAAAAGATTTGGTGAGAAAATTTGTCAAATCAAGGCAAAATTTTTAAGAATAGCCAGCTATGGTTATAAATTTTAACGCAGAGTTGATGAATTTAATCGATAAATACTTCTTGCACTTAAATTTAATATTTAAACTAACTGTAGAAATATAATTTACTTTGGCAAAACAACAACACTTTAAGGTGTTGATAATTAATAGCTTACAATGCAAATTGCAATTTAATTTTACTACCGAAACTTAAGTTATTTACTGGTAATGGCTTGTTCGATCAACACTAGATTGTATTCTTCTAGCGTACTTAGTTCGATGCTGTTTGTAGCGGGTACATACCAGTTTTGAGATTCAAAGAAATCTTGAATTTGACTGTCTTTAAAGATAAACCCTGAAGAGGCAAGTAACTCATTTCTAATTGACTTAAGTTCATCAATACTTATATCTTTTAACGAATTAGCAGAAAGTAGAGTAGCACTAGCCTGCGGGAAATTTCTTTCAGGAATGATGTAATAAGGGCCTTCCAATTCCATGAATTGGCCGTTGAGGTCAATTTTAAAATTCATCTCTTCCATGCCACTATAAACGTCCTCAGTAAGAAATCGCTTGATTTGCACAATCTTTTGATCGATTAAATCAACAGAGCCCCCATCATTTCCCCATAACACTTCACGGCGGTCCCTTAGGTTTCCATCTTGATCAAAAACCATCAGGTTGAAATCAAAGTCGCCACTAACTTGTATGCTAAAGAGATGGTAGCCATTGATTATACCTAAGTACCAAGATTGATAAGCTGATTCTCTGGGAGCCAGTGATAGCCACTCTAAAGTAGCTATTGAAAATTTGCCAGTAATATTCTCTTCTAAAAATCGCTGAAAATTTACAGTGATAACCTCTTGAGGCTCAGCCGATTTAGATAAGGTTATATCCTCCCAGTTAGTAGGTAACAGATTTAATTGACTTTCGGCCAATAGATTGAAAGATGCCTGCCATTGACTGGAAAGCACAATAAAAAGAAAGATTAGTATACCTAGTAGAAAGTTTCGCACCTTTTAACAATCCCAATATCATGCCGAAATTTGATAGAATATTGAATGCCATGTAATTATGAATTAAATATTTTAATACCCTTTGAATGCATTAGATAAAAAATTGAGTCTAGCTTTCTTTCAGGTGTACAATTCCAAACTTAAAATTCGGCTATCTTTGTGCCTCAATTCAAAAATGAACATGACGTTTGAAGAGTTAAATTTGAATAAGGCATTATGGAGTGCGCTGGATGAGTTGGGATACAAAATCCCTACGCCAATCCAAGAGCGGGTATTCTCTGTGGCAATGTCTGGGCGTGACGTCATTGGAATTGCACAGACAGGTACCGGAAAAACCTTTGGTTATCTACTACCGCTACTTCGTCTTTGGAAATTCTCTAAGGAGCCTCATCCACAAATATTGATATTAGTTCCAACCAGAGAATTGGTAGTACAGGTGGTGGAGGCCATAGAACAACTTACTCCATATATGAATGTCGTAGCTGGAGGTGTTTATGGTGGGACCAACATCAAGACGCAAATGGCTTTGTGCATTAAAGGTTTGGATATCGTAGTTGGAACTCCTGGAAGACTCAGAGACCTCGTAATGAAAGGTGCGCTCAAATTGAAATCCGTCAATAAGGTAGTGATCGATGAGGTAGATGAAATGTTAAACCTAGGGTTTAGACCTCAACTAGAAAGAATCTTTGATCTTCTTTCTGACAAAAGGCAGAATCTATTATTCTCGGCAACGATGACTCCTGAAGTTGATGCCCTGATGGAGACCTATTTTAATTTTCCGGAAAGAGTGGAGGCCGCTCCTTCGGGAACACCCTTAGAGAATATCAATCAGGTCGCTTACAACCTTGTCAATTTTAATACAAAGGCGAACTTCTTAAAGTTGATTTTAGCGGATAAAGAGAAATACCAAAAGGTTTTACTTTTTATTGGCACAAAAAAATTAGCGGATTTATTGGCCGAAAGAATCGAAGAAGATTTTCCAGAAGAGATTGCGGTTATACATTCCAATAAAACGCAAAACACAAGATTCTTAGCACTTGAAAATTTTAGATCTGGTCAACAGCGCATTTTGATCGCAACAGATTTAGTTGCTAGAGGATTAGATATCCATGAGGTATCTCATGTGATAAATTTCGACATTCCCGATGTGCCAGAAAATTACATGCACCGAATCGGAAGAACAGGAAGAGCAGATCGAAAAGGAGAGGCCTTAGCATTGGTCGGTAAATTGGAGGAAAAGTACTTTGACGAAATTCAATCGTTGATGAAATTTAAACTGCCTGTTGATGACAACCCAGAAGAATTAGTAATTATTGAGGAGCTGATTGAAGCCGAAAAGCCGGTGGTTTTTATGAAAAATCTTCAGCCCAAACTTCCCAAGGTAGAGGAGGGAGGAGGCGCTTTTCACGAAAAGAAACTTAAAAATCAAAAAGTAAATAATAAATTGAGAAGAGCGGATAAAATGAAATTGAAGTATGGCAAGCCGCAAACCAGAGGAATGAAGGTAAAAGGGAAAAAGAAAAAAAGAAGATAAAAAATCAAATTATATAGCAGTAGCCAACTGTAGAATTAAGTAGATCTAAGTTTCCAACCATTTAATTAAACCAAATCAAAAAATTTAGTTTCAGTTAATTAAACTCAACGTATTGATCAATCCTGAAAAAGAAATTGGACCATTATTTTCCATTATTCAATTGGCCGGAATTTTCCCAGATTCAAAGACTTTTGTAGATGCTATTCCCAAGTATGCAATGGAACAAATATTTGCAAACTATATGGGACTTGAGGATCCAGTTGATTTAGCGCAATTCGTCAAGGACAATTTTACCATGCCCAAAGCGTATGCTTCAAATTTTAAGACGGATGACAAACTTTCGATGAAAGAACATATCGAAGCATTGTGGCCAGTGTTAACGCGAAAAGGATCGACTGATATTGGGACTTTGTTAGAAATGCCCAACGATTATATTGTGCCTGGAGGAAGATTTCGAGAAGCCTATTATTGGGATACTTATTTTGCCATGATAGGATTAGTGTCATCTGAAAAAAAGGAAAGCATTGAAGGCATGCTGGATAATTTCAACCAACTAATAAATAAATTTGGTCATATTCCGAATGGAAATAGGAGCTATTATTTATCTCGTTCTCAACCTCCCTTTTTTTCCTTAATGGTGGAATTGCTGGCCAATGAAAAAGGGAATCAAGTTTTAGAGAAATATTTGCCTGCCATGCAGAAAGAATATGATTTTTGGATGGATGGTGTAGAAAAAACTA
>CALGJW010000367.1 GCA_937930025.1 uncultured Saprospiraceae bacterium
GGAAGAACCGAAGTCAAATGCCACTCAGCGTAAGGAAGCCTATCGCAGTACATTGTATAAAGACAGCACTTATCACGTCTTTTTACTGCTTTGCTTTTTAGTAGCATTTTGCTTCATTCAATTTTTCTCTCTAGTACCTGTCTACTTGGAAGATGGCTTAGATTTTTCAGAGGCCCAGATTGGGAAATTTTTGGCAATATCTGGTCTAATCATCTTTGTACTGGAAATGCCAATGATTCATATTGTGATTCAGGAAGGAATGAAAGCTTTGAATGTGATTAAATTGGGTGTATTTCTACTGAGTTTGTCCTATTTGTCGCTTGCATTACCATTACCAGTGATCGTCGTACTAATTTTATTTATTGGGCTATTCTCATTTGGTGAAATATTGGCTTTACCATTTCAAACCAATTTTGCACTTGCTCGCGCAAATCCCACTATTAGAGGGGCTTACATGGGATTATATGGAGTCACTTGGTCGGTCGCACAGATAGTCGGACCCCCAGCGGCTTTTTTCATTGCGGACGAATTAGGCTTTACCGCTTTATGGGTAGTAAATACCGTAATCCTGTTAGTTGCCATGATAGGATTTGGTTTTCTTCAAAAAAAATGAAATAAAAGTGACCAAAATCATTGATAATAACTCTAAATTGATGTTTCTTTACACAGCGCAAAGGAGTACCTTTGCACTTGCAAAATTGAATTACATAGAAAATATTGGCTAGCCTAGAGTTTTAACTAATGGTTAGCATAAGAATTGGGTTTTTAAGGCGTGTTTTTTGGGGGGCTCCATTAGAGTCCCCTTCTTTTTTGCCCAAAAGATAGATTAAAGCTGAAAACGATGATTTTTTAGGTTATTACTCCGCCTTTAGTCTGTCAGACTAATATTTACTTGTAGTGCTACAACTTTATTGAACCTACCAAATTACTAGGAATTAGTTCATTCACTTTTGAATTTTTCATTGATAAAATTTTGGTCAGGCCAAAAGCTTTGAAATTCCTGAAATTATTAGGTCTGCGCTAGCTGGATTTGTAGCCAAAGGGATATTGTGCACATCACAAAGTCGCATCAACATTTGCACATCTGGTTCGTGCGGATGTTTATCTAATGGGTCTCTGAAAAATATAACAGCCTCAACAGTTCCATCCGCCACTTTCGCTGCGATCTGCGCGTCTCCTCCTTTTGGTCCTGATAAGAATTTGTGCACTTGAAATCCCGCATTCTCAATATGAAGTCCAGTTGTCCCAGTTGCAAAAATATCTGTATTCCCTAAAAACGCTTTATGCTTTTGTACAAAAGCTACCATTTCAGCCTTTTTCCCATCATGCGCAATCAAGGCGATTTGAATGTCCTTTTTCATAATACAAAGATAAGTTTTGATTCTTTGTTCCAATGTTTCTGGATCTTTAGTCAATTGATAATGTGAAAAAGTAGAAATTCAGAAACCTGACTTATTTAATATAGCTGGTTTTCAATTGAGTAATAGCACAATTATATTGTGAAAATCAAACATTAGTTAAACTCCCCATTATGAAGTCATTTACCGTCCTATATTATTTTCTACTGATCATTCCTATTACAACACTGCAAGCCCAATTGTGTGCCCCAGCAACCAGTCAAATTGATATTTCTACCGACAGAGTTCAAGTTCGAAATACTGTAGCCGGTTCATTTTGGTGGAATGGAGTAAATGCTGGATTCATGATAAATGATCTACAACTTTCAACTCAACCTGCTTCAACAGCGTTTGCTGCCGGATTATGGCTCGGAGGAGTAGATGAAGGAAATAATCTAAAAGTCGCTTGCCAAACCTACGGATTAGCAAATGGACAAACGGACTTTTGGCCAGGGCCACTTCCTGATAATGGAATTGCGATACCCAATGCCTGCGAAAATTTTGACTTTATTTGGGAAGTAAAAAAGGAGGATTTGGATGCCCATATAGCCGATTTCGAAGACAACGGTATGATAGATAATCCCATTCATACTTCCATTAAAGCTTGGCCAGGAAAAGATAATCCACTTTCAATATCCTTTAATGGATTTGAACTACCGGCAGGTAGAAATTTCGCTCCTTTTTATGACGTAAACAATGACAACATTTACAATCCCGAAGACGGCGATTATCCTGACACCAGAAATGCACATGTGGCCCACTGGCAGATTTTCAATGACAATTCAAATATTCATTCGGAAACGAATGGAGATGCTATTAAAGCAGAAATAGCTGTGTTGTCTTACACCTTTGATGATGATCAAGCCAATCCAAATTCAACTATTTTTTATGAACTGGAAATCACCAATAGAGCCTTGGAAACTATAAAGGATTTTCATGTAGGACTTTGGGTTGACCCTCAATTAGGTTGTTACGAAGATGACTACATCGGTTGCTCCCCTGAAGATAATCTAGCCTTTGTATACAATTCTGATTCAGAGGATGGCGACATAAACAATAGTTGCGCTGGAGGTATTACAACATTTAATAATGGTATTCCTTTATTTGGAATTAAAATATTGGAGGGAGTAAAAGATGAAAATAGTGTTGAATTAGGCATGACGGCCTTTAGTTATTACAACAATGGAGGAGTCGGAAATCCTCCACCCCAAACAACTGAACCAAACAATTCTATAGAATATTATCGCTATTTAAAAGGTACATGGAGAGATGGCACTCCATTCACTCAAGGTGGTGATGGATATGATCCAAGTTCAAACGATATCACAACTTTCACATATCCAGGTAACCCATCCGATACGAATGGTTGGAGTCAGTGTACAGAAAATGCTGATGGTGGAGATAGAAGAATTGTAATTTCTTCTGGCGGAACAAGTCTCGAGCCTGGAGAAAAAACTAAAGTTTCCTATGCAGCAATAGTAACAGAAGCAGTGGTTCATCCTTGCCCGGACATAACTCCTCTAATCGACGCTTCGAATGATGCACAAGATGTGTACGATGGTCTTACCACAAATAATAGAAACATAGTCTTTTCCACAAAAGTCAAAATCAGCCCAAATCCAACCAATGATATTGTAAATATTCAAAACTCAGAAAATGAAGCCATAGAATCATTAACCTTGACCACAGTGGATGGAAAAATAATTAAACACTTTACAGATTTAAATGCTTCGAATTATCAACTTGACTTGAGCAATCAAGTTACTGGAATCTATTTTCTAAATATAAAAACAGAGAATGGAAAAGTTGGAGTTTCAAAAGTTGTAAAATTTTAACTTTCAAAAGTTGAAACTTTTAATCAAACAAAAATATGCAATCAAACCCCAATTTTATGAAATTAGCTACAATCATATTTTGCTCTCTAACATTAATTCCATTCGGAAAAATTCAAGCCCAATTGTGTACCCCAGCAACCAGCCAAATTGATATTTCAACGGATAGAGTGCAAGTAAGAAATTTAGTAGCAGGTTCCCTTTGGTGGGATGGTACTGGGGAAGGCCGCTTCCTAGTTGACGACCCTGAGTTATCTTCTCAACCTACATCGGCCGCTTTAGCAGCAGGATTATGGCTGGGTGGATTAGATGAAGGAAATAATCTAAAATTGGCCTGTCAAACCTATGGCCTTTCTTCAGGACAAACAGACTTTTGGCCAGGGCCCCTTTCTGACAATGGCATCCCAATTCCAAATGCCTGCGAAAATTTTGACAAAATTTGGGAAGTAAAAAAAGAGGACTTAGATGCTCATATCGCAGACTACGAAGACAATGGTATGATCGATAATCCAATCATCCATCCTTCAATTAAATCTTGGCCAGGAAAAGACAATCCACTTTCATTGGCCAATAATGGATTTGAACTACCGGCAGGGAGAGATCTAGCACCATTTTTTGATGTGAATAATGACAACAAATATAATCCGGAAGACGGCGATTATCCAGATACTAGAAATGCGGATGTGGCCCAATGGTGGATATTCAATGATAATTCAAATATTCATTCGGAAACAAATGGAGATCCCATCAAAGCAGAAATAGCTGTGCTCTCTTACACTTTTGATGATGATCAAGTCAATCAAAATTCAACTATTTTTTATGAACTAGAAATCACCAATAGAGCCTTGGAAGCTATAAAGGGTTTTTATGTAGGACTTTGGGTTGATCCTCAATTAGGTTGTTATGAAGATGACTACATCGGTTGCTCCCCAGAAGATGATCTAGCCTTTGTATACAATTCTGATTCAGAAGATGGCGATGCAAATAATAATTGCGCAGGCGGCGGCGCAACATTTGATAATGGTATTCCTTTATTTGGAATTAAAATACTGGAGGGCGTAAAAGATGCGGATGGTGTTGCTCAAGGGATGACCTCTTTTACCTATTACAATAACAACGGAGTTGGTGGTCCCTGGCCTGCAGGAACGGTTGATCCTTCTTCTGCTTTCCAATATTACCCTTATTTAGATGGACGATGGGGTGCTGGAACTCCGTTTACTATAGGTGGAAGCGGTCATGATCCTTATGGTGATGCTACTAGATTTGTTTTTCCGGATGATCCTTCAGATCCAACTGGCTGGAGTCAATGTACGGCTGGTTCAGCGGAAGGAGATCGACGATTTATAATAAGTTCAGGAACTACAACCCTTTTACCGGGCGAAAAAACAAATGTATCCTATGCAGCAATCGTAACTGGTGCAGTAGAACATCCCTGTCCGGACATCTCTCCACTAATCGAAGCGGCAAACGACGCACAAGACGCTTATGATGCCAGACTAACAAAAAACAAAAATATTCTTTTAGCTACTGAGCTAACTATCCACCCAAACCCAACCAATGATATTGTAAATATTCAAAACTCAGAAAATGAAGTCATAGAATCATTAACCTTGACCACAGTGGATGGAAAAATAATTAACCACTTTACAGATTTAAATGATTCGAATTACCAACTTGACTTGAGCAATCAAGCTGCAGGAATTTATATTCTAAATATAAAAACAGAGAATGGAAAAGTTGGAAACAATAAGGTCGTGAAATATTAAAAAAATTAAGCTATGAAAAAATATATTTTACTAATTGCTTTCATTCCTTTTTGCTTTGCCTTAATAGTTGCTCAAAATTGCGAACGAAGTACAGCTCAACAAGATATAAATACTGGTCGCGCACAAATCACACATTCCCCAAATGGTCAAATGTGGTGGGATGAAACGGGGGCTGGCAGATTTCTAATTGATGATCCACAGCTTTCGGACGAACCTGCCTCAGTAGCTTTTCTTTCAGAGATTTGGATTGGTGGGAAAACCCCAAATGGAACTATAAAAGTATCGCATGGGCAAAAGTACAGACCAGGCCCTCTAGACAATGATGGCATGATTTCGGCTAACACCTGCAAGAATTTCGATAAAATTTGGGAAGTTACCGCAGCACATCTTGCCATATTCAGATCGGACTATTTGGATAATGGATCAATCGACGAACCCATACCTCCAAGTATTAAGGAATGGCCTGGTCGAAACAATCCTTTTTCTTCAATGGCAAATGGATTTGATCTACCAGATGGAAGAGACCTCGCTCCTTTTTTCGATGTTAATAGTGACAATATTTACAATCCGCAAGACGGCGACTACCCGGACATCCGAGGTGCAAAAGCTGCGCTCTGGTGGATCTTTAATGACCAAGGACCTTCCTTTATTTCAACTGAAGTGAAAGCGGATATTGCTGTACTCGCCTATACATTTGATTCGGACAATGTCTCGAGCAATACTACTATTTTTTATGAAATAGAAATTACAAATAAAGGAACTCAAGCTCTTGATGAGTTTGTTTTTAGTTTTTGGGTAGATCCGGACCTAGGATGTTACAATGATGATAGTTTTGGTTGCTCTCCAGAAAATAATTTGGCCTTTGTATATAATACTGATGACCATGATGGCTATTTACCAGATAACAATTGTACAGGAGTTCCAACATTCAACAAGGGAATTCCATTCTTCGGTGTAAAACTATTGGAAGGAGTAAAAGATGCGGATGATATTGACTTAGGGATGACCTCCTTTAGCTACTATAACAACGCTGGAGTTGGCGGCCCTTGGGATCCTGAGACAATAGACCCCACGAACAACCAAGAGTTTTTCAATTTCATGAATGGATTTTGGAAAGATGGAAGCGCAATGACGACAGGTGGAAATGGACTTAACCCCGGATCTAGTGATAATACACCCTTCGCCTTTCCTGGAGATCCTTCCAATGCCGATGAATGGAGCGAATGCACTGCAACCCTGCCACAAGGTGATAGAAGATTTATGTTGTCATCGGGAGGCATCACATTGAACCCAAATCAAAAAACCAAAGTTGCGATCTCGGCCATAGTTACCAGAGCGGTCGAAAATCCATGTCCAGAACTCGCTCCTTTGTTGCAAGCTGCTGAAGAATCACAGGATGCATTCGATGCAAGACTTACGAATATAAAAAATCAAAACTTAAACACAAGAATAAAGATTTTTCCAAACCCAACCAATGATTGGATTACCATAAATCCTCCAAACAAAGAAAAAATTGTTGCGCTAAAAGTATTGACCTTAAATAGCCACTTGATCGATGAAGTAGATGGCATAAATGCAAATCATTATCAATTGGAGTTAAGCCAACATGCTGCTGGAATTTATTTATTGAAAATAGAAACTAGTTCTGGCAAACATGGAATCGAAAGAATAATCAAGTTCTAACAATGAAATCTCTCCTCACAGTATTAATATTATTTTTTCAATTCGGATTCACTTTCGCACAATGCCAAGAACCCGGCCAAGCTACTCGTGTTTTTCAAGATGGTGCCATCAACGTAACGCATAAGGTGTCTGGAACATTTATAAATGGTGGAGCTGACCCTGGAATGACCATACAGAATGACGCCTATGGAAGTGAGCCTCTTTCCATTTTGAATTCCGCTAGCATTTGGATGGCTGGAGTAGATCATGGGAATAATTTAAAGGCTGTACTAAGTGATGGTAAAAAAACGGATTGGTACCCCGGGCCATTGACTCCAGAGGGTTTGACAGACAATGAAACATGCAAAAATTTTGATCAAATTTTTGAAATAACTGGAGAAGAATTAAAAGCATTTATTGCAGACTATGAAGATAACCTAAAAATTGATGACGAACATCCAGCTATTTTCGGTTGGCCAGCAGTTGGGAACGAGTTCTTTGAAGACATCCATGGATTTAAATTTCCCGATGAAAATAATATTGGTGCTCCCTTTTGGGATTTTGGTGACAACGGTGTTCTCGATGGTAGATTCAATCCAGAAAAGGGTGATATTCCAAGAACTAAATCTAATAGTTTTGATATTGGCAAAATGCAGTATTGGATAATGAATGATCATGGGGCATATCCAACCTCTGGAGAATATGATAGAAATAGAATGCAAGTGGAGATAATGGCTTGGACACTTGACAAATGTTTCTCGGGAAATGGAAGAATTTATTATTGGATGAAATTTAGAAATAGAGCAACGGAGGATATACTCGACATGAAAATAGGTGTAAAGTTTGATGCACAAATTGGAAATGCTTCCTGCGATCAAGCGGGATTTTTTGAAGACCATCAATTAAGTTACTTCCACCATAACACAAGTCAGGATAGCCTACTAAGTTGTGATTGCCTAAGCGAAAATGATAGCTCTTGTGAAAGTGCACCTTTAGTTGGGATTCATCACATAAGAGGACCTATAGATCAAAATTTCAATGAAGTTGCTATAAATAGTTTTGTTTCATTCGAACAATTCGACAGCACATCCTCGCCCACTAGTGCGCCAAATGAAATAGCAGAATACTTAAATATTATGAGTGGAAATTGGAGCAATGGTTCTTCCATTTATGCTCTAGGAAACGGTATAGATCCAGATACTGCAGCAACTACAAATCTTGCCTTTTCCTCCATATCCGATGACTATAATGGCTGGAAAATGTGTAAAGAAAAGGTCAATTATTCAGACTTAGCTGTTTATACAGGATATGTTGGAGAAGATTTAAATCTCTGGCCGGGAGCCACAAACGAATTAATATTCAGCGTGATGGTATCGAATCCAAAACCAAAAGAGGAATGTCCCAGAATGAACGAGTTAATCTTAATGGCCGATCAAAATTATTGCCTTTTTGGAAGTTGCTGGTTTCCAGATCCTTTCGGGATTGATTGCATAGTACCTCCTCCACCAGTAGAACCCATTCCATTTTCAATTAATATTTTTCCAAACCCAACAGCTACTTTCCTAGACATTTCAGTCGAAGGGGGACCTTTACTCAAGGCACTATCCATCTTCAATTCCATAGGCCAGTTAGTTTATGAAGTGGAAGCAATCTATGAATCAACTTTTAGGATAGAAGATCTAGACTTAGTGGGTCTTCATTTTCTTGTGCTTTCTACTGAACACGGAGTGACTGAGATTCACAATTTGGTATATTTGTAGTTGCAATGTCTGCTACCTTCCTCGCTCTGCAACCAGCCCACAATTATTTTCGTAAAAACAGGTAATTCTTTCATTAGCCCATTACCTTTAGGGCCAAATTCGGAATAATGCCTACTCAGACTAAACCAACCATTAACTACAAAAAAGGGAAGCTTTCCAAAGCTAAACTAGTCGACCTATACAAAGGAATGCTTTTACCTCGGATGATCGAGGAAAAGATGCTCATCTTACTTCGACAAGGGAAAATCAGCAAATGGTTCTCTGGTATCGGACAGGAGGCTATAGCCGTGGGATGCGCCATGGCTTTGGAGTCTGACGAAATGATCTTTCCAATGCATAGGAACCTAGGCGTATTTACTTCAAGAAAGATTCCGATGGAACGTCTATTTGCCCAATGGCAAGGAAAGAACCTTGGATTCACCAATAGCCGAGATCGATCCTTTCACTTCGGATCATTGGAACATCACATCGTTGGAATGATTTCTCATCTTGGGCCTCAACTATCGCTTGCGTCGGGCGTAGCATTAGCCCATAAGTTGAAAAAACAAAAGAAAGTTTCTTTGGCATTTTCTGGCGAAGGAGGAACTTCTCAAGGAGAATTCCATGAAGCCTTAAACACTGCAGCAGTTTGGGAATTACCGGTAATATTTGTGGTGGAAAATAATGGTTATGGTTTATCCACAC
>CALGJW010000368.1 GCA_937930025.1 uncultured Saprospiraceae bacterium
TTCAATATTTTTACATTAATCTAAGAATGCGGTACGGTGATAATAAATATTCCACCCCGCTGGGGCTTGACGAGATTTAGATTTGAGAGCTATAAATATTTCACCCCTCTGGGGCTTTTTGCGTTGTTCGAAATTTTCAATTTTCAATTAACATACGCTATTCGAAACAACAGTTCAACCATCGTTCAACTCGATGCCCAAAGGGCGAACCTTCAACAACCGTTCAACTAGATACAATCAACAAAATAAATTTGTGAAATTTGAGAAAATTTGTGTTTCTATTCACCTACAAAAAAAGCCCCACAAACAAAAAAAAGGCAACCGGGGAGATGGTTGCCTTTTCGCTTTGAGTTACCTGAAATTTTACATACTTACTAGTAAAGCACTTTTCCGTCGTTAATAATTTGACGTTGCGCTCCTGGGATTATAATCTCTTTGCCAGCATTATCTATATAGTAAAACTGTAGAGCATAATTTTTACTTGACTTTTCGTCGTTGTTATAATAAACCAATTCAATGGGTTGGCCTTCGTAACTAAATCCAACTCCTTTGGAGTCTATCTCACTGTTCGGAAAATTTGGATTGCTTTCTACGTATGAGATTACTTTGTTCTCATCCATGTCCACTAATTTCATTTTGAAATTCTTATCCATCAACATTTCCATTCTAGGATGATCCAAATTAATTCGCATAATGGAGTATTTCCAATCTGTTCCCTTGCGTACTTTTTTAAGCGCTTTTCCGAAACGCTTTTTCTTCAATTCCATTTGAAGTACTTCAACTTGAGTTCCAGCGAAAGCAAAATCTGCTCCTGCAGAACCTGGAGGGGTTACCTCATTCAATTTTTTGATTTTGGAGTTTGGCTTTGTATTGACTTTTTCGGCCCATTTTTTCTTTTCTTCCAAATCTTCAATTTCTTTCAAAAGAGCTGCTTGCTTTTCAATGAGCGCGTTCATTTGGTTTTTGTCTACTGCTCCATTTTGAACCATGGTAGACAATTGGTTTTTGAGTTGATTGTATTGGCTGCTGATATTAGCCAATTTTTTTTCAACTAAAGCGATATATTTTTTTTGCTTGTTGTTTGCTGATTTAAAAGAAACTAGTTTTTTCTGAAGTCGCATAACAGAATCACGCAGCATACCTGAATGCTCTTCCAAAAGAAAATTTTCTTCTTCGAGGGCATCATTTTCCTTTACCTGCAGGCTAAGATTTTCATCTAAGTAGGTGATTTCTTCATTTTTCTTTTCTATGGCCGACGTTTGTTCTTGAATCGTGTTCCACTGTTTACTAGAGACAACAATGGCCCCCATAAGAATGGCAAGCCCAAGTACACCGAAAACTAATTTGTTCATATCTTTCTGTATTAAGGGTTAGCCCCAAAACTTAGTTCGTAAAATAAAGCCTCCTGTTCTTGTTCGATAGTAACCACAATTTGTTGCGTTGTAGTAGCAGGAAAATCATTAATTGTACTGGCGGTTACTCCGGAAAAGGTATAACTGAAGTTATCCGGGTAGATAGCAGAATTAACCAATGAAATGTTGCTGAAATATCCTTGGGTTCTTTTGTCAGAGTGGATAATTTTTATCGCATCTCTCAGGAAGTTTCCAGTACTTTTTTCAATTTTCTTTTTTTCATCAATTTCAATGGGGATTAATTTTTCTTCTGGAATGAAAGTAGTGAGCTGATTGCTCACTGTCATAGCCTGCTTGTTACCACAACTTTGTAGTAGTGGAATAAGCATCAGGAGAAAAAGTGCCCTGCGAATCGATTTCATTGTTTGATCGAGCATGGTTAAATTTTTAAAAAGGGTTTGTTTAGCGTGTTTTTTGGGGAAATCCATGGATTTCTTGTCCAAAAGGGTATTACATATTATAAAATATCAAATATTATTCCAAATTTGCATATGTCTTGTATTCTGGGCATTTAAGTCCTATTATTCCGTTCAATAACGTATTTTCACGATAAATTTTTTAGGCATTTATGGAAAGATCTCAGACCACTCCTTTCATTTTGATGGTTCGTCCAAAGGCATTTGGCTTTAATGAAGAAACTGCTAAGAGCAACGCTTTTCAAAGCTTTGATGATCAAGCAGATAGCAAGTTGATTAGTGAAAAAGCGCTGCAAGAGTTTGATGCCATGGTAGCCAAACTCAAGGCAACTGGGGTTAATGTCATGGTTGTCGAAGATTCTGATTATCCCGTCAAACCTGACGCTATTTTTCCAAATAATTGGTTTTCAACCCAAGTTGGAGGGGCTTTGTACACTTATCCTATGGAATCTCCGACTCGAAGGGCAGAATTTAGACCAGTCTTAGTAGATCAGATTGGAGAAAAATTTACCATCAATGCCGCCTTTGATCTGTCCGATAGAGCAGATGAGGAGCAATACTTAGAAGGAACCGGCTCAATGATTTTAGATCGAGTAGCAAAGATTTGTTACGCTTGTTTGTCACCAAGAACACATGAAAAATTGTTAAGGGATTGGTGTAAAATAAGTGGATACACCCCGGTAGTTTTTAACTCAGTTGACGGGAAAGATCAAGCCATCTATCATACCAATGTAATGATGGGCTTAGGAACGGACTACGTGGTTATTTGCTTAGAATCCATTAAAAACCCTTCGCATAAAAGGACTTTGATAGAATCTTTTAGAAGTACAGGAAAAGATATTATTGAGATTAGCTTAGAACAAGTCAATGGATTCGCAGGCAATGTGTTAGAAATCTCAAATGTCTCTGATGAAAAATTGTTAGTAATGTCTTCTCGAGCCAAATCAGTACTTAATCCAGATCAAATTAAGCGGATAGAAAAGTATGCAAAAATTCTTGATTTCCCTATACCTACGATTGAAAGATATGGCGGTGGATCAGTAAGATGTATGATCGCGGAACTTTTTCTGGATCCAATTAAAGCATAGTCAACTTACCTTAAATTAATCCAGAATAAGCGTAAGTTTTGTTTCATACTGAGTATTTTTACAGAGCGAACCACCGCTTTAGCATTATTTCACCAAAACAGTAATCATGAAAGGACTATACATTAGCCTTTGTTTTATCCTGAGCGCAGGATATTCTTTTTCACAATCAACAGACATACTATTAACGGGAGTGTTTGATGGTCCCTTAACCGGAGGACAACCAAAAGGAGTTGAAGTTTATGTGTTTAACGATGTTGCTGACTTAAGTATATATGGGATTGGATCTGCCAATAATGGTGGAGGAACGGATATGCAAGAATTTACCTTTCCTGCTGAGGCCGCTACGGCGGGTACCTATTTATATATAGTCGATGATATGGTAGGCTTTATGAATTTTGCGGGATTTGCGGCAAACTATGAAAGTAGCGCAATGGGGATCAACGGTGATGATGCCATAGAACTTTTTAAAGATGGAGTTGTAGTGGATGTTTTTGGAGACATCAATGTAGATGGCAACGGAACGCCATGGGAATATCTTGATGGCTGGGCTTCCAGATTGCCAAGTACCTCTGCAGACGGCAGTAATTTTGTGCTGGGACATTGGGTATACTCTGGGCCTGATGCCTTAGACAATACTACTTCCAATAGCACTGCAGACAATCCAATTCCTTTTGCATCTTTTGGGAATACATATCCGGCAGATGTTACCATTGAGGCCTCTAATTTTGCATGGACGCCATCTGATGTAACCATTGAAGTAGGTCAAGTAATTAGATTTGTAAATGTTGGGGGCTTTCACAATATTGATTTTTCTCAAGCAACTTATCCAAATAATCCAGACGGATCTAAAAATGGAGATGCAAGCACCAATCTTTGGGTTTATAATTACTCCTTTAATATCCCCGGGGTTTATGATTTTGAATGTAATCCACATGCGGGAAATGGCATGGTCGGTACGATAACAGTAAATGTTCCTGCTGGACCCAATTATGTTCCTTCCACTGTCGGTGCCGTGACTACAGTAGATGCGGTTGGAGTACCTGATTCAATAAACGCTACGGTAGCATTAACAGGGATCGTTTATGGAATCGACTATTCTGGGGGAGCGGCAAATCTATTTACCTTGATTGATAATACCGGAGGAATTAGTGTTAGTGCACCAGGGGATGTTGGATATACGGTCCAAGAAGGCGATCAATTAAGCATCAAAGGTACGATCGGAGTGAACACAGGAATGACGCGTATCAATGCAGATTCTATAACCGTTGTTTCTACAGGAAACGCATTGGCTAGTCCAACTGTAATAACGCTATTGGATGAATCCACAGAAAGTGAATTCGTAAGAATAAATAATTTGACTTTGGTTGATGCCTCAGAATGGCTTGGCGATGGAAGTAGCTTTAATGTGAATACTACCGATGGAACAACCAACTTTTTAATTCGAGTGGATTCTGATTCAGAGGTTGCGGACAGGCCAGCTCCGGTAGGAACTTTTGATCTAATCGGCCTAGGAGCACAGTTTGATACTGATTCACCATATGATGATGGGTACCAAATTTTCCCACGCTATAATTCAGATATCATTCAAATGGGTGCCTTGCCAATTGCAGCGGATGATGAGTTAACTTTGGACGTTAATGAAAACGGTTCCATCAATGTTGTCGCGAATGATTTTTTAGCCGGAGACTTTGCTTCCATGACAATTTTAGATACACCTACTTTAGGGCAAGCCACTGCTACAGATTCTACCATATCGTACATGCCTTTCCAAGATGATTGCGGAATGGAGACCATTAGATATGAAGTTTGTAACACTGTAGGAGCCTGCGATACTGCGAACTTGGTGATCAATATTTTATGCCCTCCTACCTATCCTGCCTATGATATCGCGGATCTCACCACAGTAAACACGGTGGGGTATCCTGATTCTTTTGATGTGGTTTGTGCTGTGACCGGAGTAGTCTATGGAATAAACTATCGCCCAGCAGGCACACAGTTTACCATCATAGATGAAAATGATGCTGACGCAGGTATTGGAGTATTCAAACTAGACGATGGATTAGGGTACACAGTAACCGAAGGAGATAAAGTAACGATCAAAGGAAAGGTAGATTTTTTCAATGGATTAATTCAGATGGATCCTGACGAAATTGAATTAATAAGTTCAAATAGTATCTTACATGCTCCGGAAATAGTAACTGCATTAAGCGATGAAACAGATTCCAAGTTTATAAAAATTGAAGGATTGACTTTGGTTGATGCAACTCAATGGTCAACCACCGGAAGCTTTAATGCTGATGTGACCGATGGGACAAGCACCTTTATTTTAAGAGTAGATTCCGATACTAATATTTTAGGATTGGGCGCTCCTACACAACCATTTTCTGTGACCGGAATAGGATCGCAATTTGATGATGAGACTCCTTGGGATTCAGATTATCAAATTATCCCAAGGTATTTAACTGATATAGATTTCAGTTCTTCAACTAGATTCCTCGAAAATTTCGAAAATCAAATTCAACTTTTCCCAAACCCAGCTTCTTCTTTTGTGAAAGTGCAAACTGAATTGGATTGGACGACAGTAGAAATTTATAACCTACAAGGAACGCTAATTCGACTAATAGAAAATAGACAAAACAATATTTCTTTAGAAGGAATGGAGACTGGGATGTATCAAATGCTTTTCAAAACCGATGAGGGTTTTGGCATAAAGCGATTACAGTTGATTAAGTAAAATGGAGTAAGAATACTTTCAAGAGACCTGGCAAACTACCACTAGTTGTCAGGTCTCTTGTTGTATACTGAAGTTTTCCCTTGGAGTTAACTTTTGAAGCAATTTGCCAAAGAAGTTCGGCAATGTTTTCTCCAAAAAATCATAACGCCTACGTATTGCATAGTGTTAATTAATTCGCCAACTTTGCAGGCGGAAATTCTTAAATAGTCATGGTGAAAATAGGTTTATGTTTATCGGGTGGGGGAGCAAGAGGTGCAGCGCACTTAGGTGTCATTAAGGCATTGATGGAACATAATATTCCCATTCATGCAGTCTCTGGTGCTTCTGCTGGCGCATTGATGGGCGCAGTATATGCAGCGGGAAATGACTATGAGACCATGGTTCAATTTCTGAAAGAGGGATCGATTTTTAAAACCATTAGATTTGGAATTCCAGATCGAGGATTAGGGAATTTAAAATTTTTGTACAAAGTTTTACCCAAATATATAGCGCACAACAATTTTGAATCATTGGAAAAAAAGTTGTTTGTTACTACCACGAATTTGAATCGAGGAAAGGCACACGTTTGGGACTCCGGGGAATTATTTGACAAAGTGATCGCTTCTTCCGCCGTGCCATTGGCTTTTTCTCCTGTGACAATTAACAATGAAGTGCACACTGATGGAGGAACGATGGATAATTTACCCGTCGCCCCTTTAACAACTGAATGTGATTATATCATTGGTGTAAATTTGTTACCTCTTTTGGAGGTGGGACCCAAATCTTTGAACTCCTTTATGGGCGTTTTAGGACGGACTTTTGACTTGGCAATACTAGCGAATACAGCGCCAAATATCGCGCGTTGTGATGTCTGTATTTCTCCTATGAAATTACACAAGTACAGCATCTTTGATTTTGGAAAAGTAGACGAAGTGATCGAAATTGGTTACCGATCTGCATTGCACTCCATGGATATCATCCAAGCGCAGTTAGAAACCATGCAGGATTATTTGGGTTAGAGACTAGTTTAGATAAACCGCAGTCTCTTTTTGATTTTTCAATTGTACTTCTATATTTTCCTTTAAGGTAGTTGCCAAACTCATTCCTACATAATCGACTCGAATCGGAAAAGATTT
>CALGJW010000369.1 GCA_937930025.1 uncultured Saprospiraceae bacterium
TTCTACATGTAATTTGAAATCCTGAAAAGTTGATTCGGTAACTAGATTCGCACCGCTTTTTGGACTTGTCAAAATACCGTCTTTCACCACCCATTGGTTTTCGCCTAATGCTTTCCAGCCACTTAAATCCTTCCCATTAAATAAGGGAATAGGTTCTCCCCATATAGGGTTTTTGGTGTGCGCCAATTTAGGTGCTCTTTTTGCCGTCCAATTATACGTTTTGCCATCTACATAGCGCATTGTTCCTTTTAAACCATTGCCGTCTAACCATCCTTCAAATGCCATATCCATTTCGCCACCCTCCCATTGTGGAGGAATGGAGAAAGTAAATTTCTCTCCTGCTGTTTTAAATTCGGCAACAGGTCTCGCACTACCAAATGCATAGACAAATCGACCTACTAAGGTTCCTCGACCTGATTTATAAATTTCTATCCAAGAAGGTAATTCTTGATCGTCTTTTTCGACGACTACGTCCCACTTGCCTTGGATAGATTGGCTAAATTGTCCAAATAAGGAAGTAGTAGAAATGCTTAGTAATAAAATCAAGCAGCTTATTGTTACGGTTACTTTTTTCAGCATGATATAGTTATATTTTTAATTAACATTTATTGTCGCTAGTCACAAAGATAGGAATCCCTTGCTAAAAGTAGTTTAAAAACTAAATTATCTAATACCCTGTGAAGAAAAGATAATTCTTAGGTTTATTAGCCAAATTTAGGTAAAATTGTGGCAAATCAAAGCAGAAGAAACACCTAACACGAAAACACTTAAATTTCAATTTACCTGGATTTTAGCTACTAGTCTTTGGTCTTTGTAGGAGTCTATAAGGGCTTGAACTCTAGACAAATCTTTTATTCTCAGCCCTTTTTTTTCGACTGTATATAAAGTCATTGCTTATTTTCTAATGCTAAGCAATAGTATACAAAAGACTAAAGACCAATAACTAAAGACCAATTTACTTAACGGACAAAAAAGATAAGCAATGTCAAAATCAACAGCTCCACATTATTCTCCTTGTGTAAAATTCGGAAATTTAATATTTACCTCAGGGCAACTCCCCTTATTAAATAGAGAACCTAAAGAAGCTCCTGAAACTATTGAGGAACAGACCTTATTATGTTTACAAAAAATAGAGCAATTGATCGCTACTCATGGTCTATCAAAACAATCGGTGATTAAAACCACCGCTTTTATTTCGGATATTAAAGATTGGGGGGCGGTCAATCAAGTCTACGCTGATTTTTTCGGGGATCATAAACCTGCCCGATCAATTATTCCTGTGAAAAAATTGAATTTTGGCTGTATGATTGAGATTGAAGCAATTGCTGGTTGGGCGTGAAAGATCCATAAGATAGAACCGCAAGAATCGGGTTGCTATAGATAATTAGGGCCGATATATTTGTCTCTTCAAATCAATCTAAACAACAAACATGAAAGGAATAGGCAAGACTCCCCTAATAAAACTTGAAAAATTAGTAGAGGCAGATTGTGCAAACATCTATGTTAAATTTGAAGGAGCCAATCCGACAGGCAGTATGAAGGATAGAATGGCATTGGCCATGATATTAGGAGCAGAAAGCAGAGGGGAATTAAAGAAAGGCGGAACGGTGGTCGATTATACTGGGGGAAGTACCGGAAGTTCCTTAGCAATGGTTTGTTCTGCAAGGGGGTATAAAGCGCATTTTGTTTCCTCTGATGCATTTGCCGCTGAAAAGTTACAAACGATGCGAGCCTTCGGTGCCACCTTAGAGTTAGTCCCAAGCGAGAATGGGAAAATTACGGCAAAAGTAATTGATACAGCGCTGGAAAGAGTTAGAGAAATAGCGAAACAACCGAATACCTTTTATACCAACCAATTCGCTAATATAGATAATAGAAATGCCTATCATCAAATGGCCAGAGAGATCATGAAGGAGTTAGGAACAAACATTGATGAATTCATAGCAGGTGTTGGAACAGGCGGCTGTTTTTCTGGAAATGCGGAGATATTTAAACAAGAAATTCCAAATATTAGATGTATGCCCATTGAACCCTTTAATGTAAGAACCTTATCAGGTGGAGATACGTCGGGGACGCATAGGTTGGAGGGGATGGGCGCAGGCTTTGTACCTGCTATATGTCGATTGGATTTAGCAGATGAAATAATCGCTGTAAAAGACGAGGATGCTTATACAACAGCAAGAGATTTAGCGCGGATAGAAGGCATTTTTGGAGGCATTAGCTCTGGGTCAAATGTATGGGCAGCAATACAAAGAGCTAAAATATTGGGTAAAGGAAAAACGATTGTAACGGTGGTTTGTGATTCTGGATTGAAGTATCTTAGTGGGGATTTGTATAAATAAACAAACTTGGGGCAATCTGTCGGCAGATTGCCCCAAGTTTGTTATACCCTCTATTCTACTTTTCTCTTAAGGGTAACCAATTCTTGCGTTTTTTCTACTAAGGTATCATATAGTTCTCGGAGTTGAGGATAAGCAGAAGGAGCTACAATCGCTTCATTGATTTGAAAAGTATAAGTGATCGATATTTTTTGATTTTCCTTATTCAAGGTATAGTCAAAATGACCGATATTATCTACTGTCATTTTTTGTGACTCAGGTATACTTACTATTTCATAATTGTCAGGAATCTGTATAGTAATCTCCTGTTCTTGTTTATAGGGATAAGGAAAATCAATCGGCAAGATTCGATCTACTTGCTTGAATGGATTTTCTTCTTGACTAGTATACAGGAGCGGATTAAAATAAATATACGCCTCTGTTTGTTGACCAATATTAGCTATTTCCAAAGAAGCGCTTAAAGCTACTGGTTGATTAATAGCCGCTTGGTTGGCTACTTTGACATTCTGCAAATCAAAATCTAAATATTTGTCTTCTAGGCGTTTTGCCCATTCTTTGCCACTCGCATCTTTTGCAAATGCTGCCCGTGTTATGCTAGCGCCATAACCTTCCTCCTTAACCTGTATATCTCCACTAAGATGGCCTGTTTCGTCCATAACAAATTCCCCTTTAAAAACCGATGAACTCATAGGGACAGTTATATCTTTCCAACGAGCTAAAGGTCGAATTAATAAACCTCTTTTATTAGCAGATTGCATAGCTGGATAACCCATCGGAAGATAAGGATTTGCTGCGTCTATTAAAACAACTTTATCGGATAATTCTATATAAGCGAGTATATGATCGAATTGATCTAAGAAAGGATAATCCTCCATTATTTTTCCATGCGCTCTTGTACTGATCGCCATAGGACTTGCATCGCCAATTTTTAGATTTTTGGCTAAAGCAATCATCATTAAATTCAATTCTGCTTTACTCGCTTGTTTTTCTTTGAAACAAGTATTGAGGGATTTTTCAACTAAGATTCCTTCTTTTTCTACGATCTTAATGTTGTCTAATAAATAGGTATAGATAATGCCTAATTGTGCTTCTTTATCTTTTGTCTCTTTCAATAAAGGTTTTACCGCATTCACCACATTTTTAAAATACCCTTTTGTCTTGTATTGCCAACCAAAACGATTATCATTCGTTAAAGATCGAACTGCGGGATGCCAATTTGTATGACTCAATTGAACCATTCCTTCTCTTGTAGGCATTTGAGAAATTGGAAATTTTATTCGTTCATAATGATCTTGCATATTATTGACAAATGGTAGTGTCTGCAAAGCAGGTATATCTTCTCTGATAAATACATACTCATTCACCATTCCTGCAAATCCATGGGAATAATTAGGATCGTTTCGATCTGTTGAAAATGGTTTACCATTGACTGTGGCAATATCCAAAGCAGGCCCTTGTGTATGAAAATCATATTTAAAGTGAGGGGCTAAGGTTAATTCTAATTTACTCTTCTTGGTGGGAATAGGCGCTTGAAAGTACCAATCTTTTAAGGTAGCTAAAGATTTTGATTTTAATTCAAAGGTATATTCTAATACGGCTCCAACTTCTATTTGTGGATAAATGATTTTACGAATACTTAGATTTTTATTGATTTTCTCTGTTAGGAAATCCTTTTCCGTTAGTTGGGTCGTTTTGCCAGATGGATTCGTAATTTGTGCTTTGAAAGAAAGGAATTGCTCATAGTCTTCTCCTGCTACATAAGGGATGGAAACGGTGCCTAATTCAAAACCAGCGCGTTTTAGTATTTTAAATTTTCGATATTTTTTAAAACTGTAATCCGTTTGTGATGCTACATTTATTTTGCCGTAGTCCAATAGGATAACGGCATCTGCTACATCTGCCATTTCCGTATTACTTAGTTCTTCCGCTGTTATTTTGCCCCATTCTGAAAAATTTTGCGCTAAGAGTGTATTTATGGTAGAACAGAAAAAGAGTAAGCCTATGGAAAAAAATGTTTTTAGTTTCATTGTTTGTGGGTTTGGATCTTCGTAAGGGATGAGGAAATAAATAATCTACCCACCTGATGGATTCTTACTTCCCTCATCCCTCACTTAAAAAGGTTATATCTAGGTTTTATAAACGAAAACATATCTATTAAAAGTGTTATTAGATCTTATTATATCCCCCAAAAATGTATACTTTTTTACAAAAGCAAGTAGTGTACAGCTTTATCTCCATTTTACATATTTGATTTTCGAGAAAAAATTGTCGCAACTTCTTGCGCAACAAAAGCCCCACTAGCTACTGCCCCATCCATATAACCAGGATGTCGTAGACCCGTTTCTGCACCAGCAATGTAAAATTGCCCATTTAAATAGGCTCGTCGGAAGGCCAAATGTCCATTATTCGCATGTGGTAAAATATGAGCATCATAAGGCGCAAAAGTAAAAGCTTCGTTGCGCCAAACCGTTTCTTCATAACTTATATAATCGTGGACTATTTTGTCATAGTATTTTTCCAATTGTTTTAAAATCATCTCTAAACGTTCTTCTCTGGAAACGGAAAAGTAAGTACCATTAAAAAAACCTTTTAATCCAAAGGAATTATCTTCTTGATTAGAATGGTCGTACATTTCTGGAATAGGGCCAACGTTACTAATAATGGTGCCACTACTATTATCTGCTCTCCAAAATGCTTCTTTATAATTCAACCCAACTTTGATAGATTCGCCCATCCAAGTATGCGTTTGAGCCATTATGGATTGGAGATCCGTTGGTAAAGCAGGCGTACAAGAAATGGTTTTCAACAATAAATTAGGAGGCAAGGTAGATATTACTACCGAAGCCTCAAATTCCGTGTCTGCTGTTTGAACCGAAAATACATCTTGCACTTTACGAATAGATTGCACCGCCTGATTCAAATGAATTTGATGGGGAGAAATGGGACTCGCTAAAGCTTCAATCAAGGCAGAAGTGCCGCCTACAATTCTATAGGTTGGATCATTATTAGGCGGTAGTTGAACGACCTGAGGAGGGCTGGTTGAAATTGGATCAAAAATGGCTCTATCTCCCAAAATCTGCTCGAATAATTGCAAATCTAATTCTTCTAATAAACGCCATAAGGTCGTATGTTTTTTCCCAATCCAAGTAGCCCCCATTTCTTGCGGTGCTTGCTCATCTTTGTAAAGGGTATGTATTCTTCCCCCAAGTCGATCTCTAGCCTCGACGATGCTTACTCGAATGTCTTTGTTTCGTAAAAAGTAGGCAGCCGTTAAGCCAGTCAAGCCAGCGCCAATAATTAAGACATCCGTTTTATTTTTTTTCATTCCTTCGTGTTTATTAGATTGTTCAAAGACTTCGTAATGTTACCTAGAGGACAATAGATCAATATTTCTTTTTTCCAATATTCTTAGCTTTCATTAGTATTCTTAAATCTTCTAATACACTCCTATCTTCAATAGTCGACGGCGGATTAAAAGACACTTTATCAGCAATAGCTCGCATAACTTTTCTAAGAATCTTTCCAGATCGAGTTTTGGGCAAACGCTCTACGCTTACCGCTCTTTTAAAAGCAGCAACTGGACCAATCGTCTCCCGAACCATTTTGATTAATTCTTTTTCAATTTGCGCTTCGCTGGTATCAACACCACTTTTCAAAACAAAAAAGCCAACAGGAATTTGTCCCTTTAATTCATCTGCTACGCCAATGACGGCACATTCCGCTACTGCGGGATGAGAGGCAACGACTTCTTCCATCTCTGCAGTGGACAAACGATGCCCCGCTACATTAATGATATCGTCAATTCTTCCTGTAATATAAAAATAGCCATCTTGATCTTTATAGCCACCATCCCCTGCAAAATAATACCCATTAAATTGAGAGAGGTAAGCGCTTTTGAATCGGTCGGTGTCTTGCCATAAATTCGGCAGGCAACCAGGAGGCAGCGGATATTTAATAGCGACAATGCCTTCTTCATTAGGGGGGACAATCTGTCCAGCTTCATTTAAAATATCAATTTCAAAACCAGCCACGACTTGACCTACGGAACCTGGTTTGATCGAACTTACTTCGATCCCTGTCATATTACAAATCATCGGATGCCCAGATTCCGTTTGCCACCAATGATCTATTACCGGGACTTGGAGCATTTGCTCGCACCAATTTAAGGTAGCTATGTCCGTCCGTTCTCCCGCCAAAAATAAATAGTCTAAGGAAGTGGTATCATAAGCTGCTTTTAATTGTCCAGTAGGGTCTTCTTTTTTAATAGCCCGAAAAGCAGTAGGCGCTGTAAAGAATACCTTTACTTGATACTCCTGAATCATTCGCCAAAAAGTACCCGCATCAGGCGTTTTAATAGGCTTGCCTTCAAATAAGACCGTCGTACTACCATACATTAATGGCGCATATACGATATAAGAATGACCGACCACCCAACCGACATCAGAGGCCGCCCAAAAAACTTCACCAGGCTTTGCGCCATACACATTTTTCATGCTATAGTGCATAGCTACCGCATGTCCACCATTGTCTCTAACTATTCCTTTAGGTTGTCCAGTTGTTCCAGAAGTATATAAAATATACAAAGGGTCGGTTGCATTAACGGGGACATAATTCGCAGGACTAGCAGTAGCAAGGAGCTTTGCCCAGTCGTAATCTCTACCATCCTGCATTTCTGCTTTTAAAAATTCCCTTTGGAAAACCACACAAGCTGAAGGCTGATGCTTGGCTTCTTCTAAGGCCGCATCAATAATAGGTTTGTAAGGAATGATTTTATTAATTTCTATGCCACCACTTGCCGCTAATACTACCTTGGGTTGAGCATCGTCAATTCTAATGGCCAATTCGTGCGCCGCAAAGCCACCAAATACAACAGAATGTACTGCGCCCAATCTTGCACAGGCCAGCATCGCAAATACGACTTGTGGAATCATGGGCATATAGATAATGACTCGATCTCCTTTTTGTACCCCTAACTCTTTTAAGACGCCTGCGAATTTTGCCGTCTCCAATAATAATTCCTTATAGGTATATTGGGCTTTCGTATTGGTGACGGGCGAGTCATATATCAAGGCGGTTTGATCTGCTCTGCCATTTTTAATATGATAATCCAAAGCTAGATAACAAGTGTTTAGTTGACCACCTTCATACCACCGAGCTAAGCCGTCTTTATCTCTTGATAATATGTGTTCTGGAAATGTAAACCAGTCAATAGCTTTGGCTTGTTTTTCCCAAAATTGAATGGGTTGGGTTTGACTATTTTGATAAAACGCTTGGTAAGTCATGTTTTATATATATATTTTATGCGTTGTCGAGCTTATTGAAGAACTTGTTAATTCTTCTACATGTAAACCTAATAAATTTTACCTACTTTTAATCATTTTTTACAATTCATATTATCAAATACAAATTATGTTTGAGCTAAAGGATAAAGTAGCCATTATCACAGGTGGTGCAGGCGTGCTTGGTGGAGCAATGGCCCAAGGTTTAGCGGCGGCAGGAGCAAAAGTGGGGATTTTAAGTCGTACAAGAAGTAAGGTCAATAAAAAAGTAAAAGAGATTCAAGCGAATGGGGGAGAAGCGCTCGCCTTAATAGCGGATGTCCTTGATGAAAAGCAGTTAAAGGCTGCGGAAAAAAAGATTCGCAAAAAATGGGGGCGAATCGATATTTTGTTAAATGCAGCGGGTGGTAATATGAAAGGGGCCACCATTATGCCTGACCAAAATATTTTTGATTTATCAATGGCAGATTTTGCGAGCGTGACCGATTTAAATTTAAAAGGTACCGTCTTGCCAACGATGGTTTTTGGAAAAACGATGGCGGCTCAAAAGAAAGGTTGCATTATCAATATTTCTTCTATGGCTGCTCAACAAGCGATTACTAGGGTTGTTGGGTATTCCGCTTCTAAGGCCGCTATTGATAATTTCACTAAATGGATGTCGGTTGAAATGGCGCATAAATTTGGTGGGGG
>CALGJW010000370.1 GCA_937930025.1 uncultured Saprospiraceae bacterium
AGCCGTAACTTCAGGCTTGTACAAGCAAGGAATGTCATCACAGTCATCTTCTATGATAAAAGGTCCAATTTCTTGGGAACAATCATTTGCATCTGTTAATGTCAAGGTATAAGTTCCTGGAGCAACATCTGTTAGATCCTCTGTATTGTATCCTCCTGTCCATTCAAAAGTATGAGGTAGGGCATCATTAGATATCGATAAATAAATAGATCCTGTATTTTGATTACAAGTAGATTCATTTACTGATGAATCGGTCAAAACTGGGCCATCATCACAAGGGCCAGTTGGATCGCAATCGCTGTCAATAGAGAAAGGACCAAATTTTTGATCGCAGTCATTGTCATCAGTTACAACTACTGTATAAGAACCATCAGAAACATTTTCCAAATTTTGGTTAGTTGAATTATCAGCCCATCTATAGCTGTAAGGTGGTACTCCACCGGTCACTGAGATAAAGACAGCGCCATTTTCTTGATCACAATCTTCATCCACAATGTTAAATGAAACCAATGTCATCTCGTCTGGTTCCGTAACTGTTACTGATCCAGAAACTTCAGCTCCTGCATCATCTGTGATTGTTACTGTATATGTATCAGCGAACAAGTCGTCTATTACTTTTCCTGTTTGTCCAGTATTCCATAAGTATTCGTATGGCGGAAGACCTCCATCAGGAATAGCTGCTGCAATACCATCCGGCATTCCAGGGCAATCTACATGTTCCACATCGAATGAAACGGAAAGATTCAAGCCCTGAGCAACCAAGGAGTTAGCCGTCATTAGGAAAAGGACAGGAAACAAGGCTAAGATATATTTTGCTTTATTTATCATTACTTAAAGTTGTAAGTCGTTATAAAGTTTTAGTCTTTCTTTTAATTTAAAATTTTGCAGGTTCGTCTGGACAAACATATTTCGAAGTTGTTACTCGAATTATTTCCAGTCTTCTTTCACGTGATGCATCAATTGCATAAACGGAAGCTTTTCTATCGTTGAAGTCTTCAGAACCCCCTGCGGCTCTTTCTTCTCCATAAGGCTCTCTAACAATTCGAATTCGACCATCAGTCAAGAATTGCTTTAATAAGCCTCCTTTATATTTCCCCAAATATTGTTCCATGGAATTAATTCTTCTTCCTGTAAGATCAATATTGTAATTTGGAGTAGATCTAGGACTTGCATACCCTTTCAATGTTACCACGACGGTATCACGAATATTTTCATCACTTAATAACCCGGTAAGGTTTTCTGCAAATTTCTCAAGTCTTACATAACCTTCATCCACATCGTCAAAGAAATTTCTGATTTCAGATTTTTCAGCTTCGTTACTAAAAGCATTTAAGAATTCAGATCTTTTTTGTTCTGTAGCATAGTTCTTATAAGTTTGCTCATAATCACTCATTGCAATTCTTCTATCCTTTCCAGTCATTTTAGGGAAGTCATTATCGAAGTACAAAGCGATAAATGGATAGTTAGCAAACGGCTGACGGCATAGGAAAAGATTCTCCAGTAATTTAGTAGGTACTACAGGAATTCCTTCTGTGTAAACATCAACTTCATCAGAGATGTAGCCATCCTTTTTAGCGATGATTCTATATTTTTTCTTCCAATCCAAAGGAAAGTTGAAATTGTTTTTATCCAACTCAATTTTGCTTTCAACAAGACCATTGTTATCAAGAGTGATTAACTCAAGCGTTACTCCATTCAATGGTTCACCTGATCTTTGATCAAATACAAGTGCGTCAACCTCCACGTTTGGCGTAAGGTATAATTCTTTGGTTATGGTTCGAGAAGTATTATCACCATAAGTATCTGCTACAGCTTCATCATATGTATACCCTTCCTTGGATCCTTTTACTTGATAGCCATTTTCAAATTCTAATCCAAAATAATATTCGTTAGCTTCTTCATCTAACTTAGATTCAGGATCATATTCTTTAGGCAATAGTTCAACCATTGTTCCTTCTAAAGGTTCTTTGGTAATAGCGTTATATGTTTTAACAATAAGATCAACAACTGGACGACCAGCTTTATAAATATCATTACAAACGCAATTGTTTAGAGAATCTAAGCAAGTGGCTCCAACGCGATTAGATGAAAAATAGGCTTCATCTCCTCTCTCATTAAGTGACATGTATGCATCATCCAATGGTCCATTTACTGGATATCCTGCGTGCTTAGCATCAACCCAACCATCAGAAGTCATTTTAGAAGAGTAAATATCTAAACCTCCCATAGACTTATAACCATCTGTTGAAAAATATAGTCTACTAGATCTTGTATGGAAAAAAGGAGTTACTTCATTACCATTTGTATTTACATCTTTAAGGTTAATAGGGTCTGAAAAACCTCCATCGCTTTTCATTTCCGCCATCCAAATATCCATTCCACCTTTTCCACCATTTCTATTAGAAGAGAAAAATAAATATTGATTGCCTTTGTTATCGACTGCGATATTAGGTTGTGTATTATTTGATCCAGCCTTATTGATGTTGTTAGAAAGTTTTTCAGCTTCACCGAAATCCTCTACTCCGTTAATAGCTCTACGATAGATATCACAATTTTTTTCACCCGTATCCTCATTACTACATATTGTGTAATATAAAGCTGTTCCATCATTTGAAAAAGAAGCATTGGCCACGTGCTTATCTGGCATATTCACACTTCCTTTCATCGTTACACCAAATTCTTCATTTTTAGCGCTCATCAATTTTCCTAGAGCAGCACCTTGTCCAGGTGTTTCAGCTGCATAACGAATTGATGAATAGTACAATGTTCCATCTTTATAGATTGGGGCAAAATCTGCGTAGCCAGAGTTTACATTATTGGACAATTGTTCAATGTTAGAGCTCGTTGGTTTTTGCATTACCTGGTTGGCCCAATTACATTGCTCAACTTCCGATTGTGCTTTTTCAACTAATCCTGTTGTATTAGCAGCATTCGAAGTTGCATATTTTTCGAAGTTTTCAGCGGCCTTCAAATATTTGCCTTGGCTTTTTTGCATGTTAGCCAGCCAATATTGTGCGTCGCTATAAGTCTTGTCTTCACTTTTGTCTAGCACGTATTGGTAATAGCTTTCAGAGTAACTAAATGCTTTAGCCATTCTGGCTGCTTCGGCTGCTTGGTAATAGTTACTCAACTTAGTATCACCAGCTTCTTCAATAATAATTTTGTAGTATCCCAAGGCACCAGCATAATCATTTGCTTCTGCCGCGGAAACTGCAGCGGTTTCATATGCTCTTAAAGATTGAGCATTTACCCCAACGGTAAGAAAAAGCGCTACTATTGCAATTTGTATTTTTCTGATCATTGTAATAAAGGTTTGCGTGGTGATGGTAATTATAAATAAGTTGGACATGTTGGACAGAAATCAGGTTTTCCAACATTTTTAAACAAATATCGAAGTGATATTTCTGGCCCCCCATTACCTGAAGTAGGATTTGAGAAAGTAGAGATATCTAAATCATAACTTAGCCCAACTCTCCAGCTTTGATATTCTACTACCACAGTTGGGTAGATTGCATCATCAAAACCAAAACCATCATTAAATCTATAGTTGAAACCGAGTAACATTGAAAGTTCTTTAGTTCTTTTTTGAGATAAGTGCAGTCTTCCTGCTAAACCCAAAAGGTGTTCTACATATGGACCTTGATAATTCCCAACTAAGTTTAAAACGATATCAACAGTCGATGTGGCTTGTAGACTTGCAATTCCGTACCAAGTCTTTCGATTTGGCAACTTATCATCCACATCATTCATAAAAGACTTATTAGGTTGATTAATATGGTGCATTGCTACTCCAACATCCAAACTAGTTCTACTTGTTGGTTTCTGATATCTCCAATTTACACCAGCTCCTATATCACCATATACTATGGATTGGTTGTCGAAGTTTTCTCCCAATGAACGACTAGGATCATATCTATCTTCTCCAGAATCCCACTGGTTGTCAGTTCTAAGGTCTTGTGTTTGAAATCTTCTTTGATACCCCATTAGTTGAACACCTGCGGTAAGCCAACTTGACTTTAGGATTTGATGAGAGTAGGATGCTGATGCCCCAAGGTTAATTGTCCCTAGATGAGAATCCCCAGCTTCATCGAAGTTGAATATTCCACCGAAACCAAAAAAGCTTTTTCCATCCTCTTGACGAAAAGCCTTGGTGTCATAAACGCCAGAGAATGTCTTATACCCAACAGGAACGGTATTCCATTGAGCCCTATAATTCGCCATTACTCTATGCTCGCCATCAAAAAGTCCTGTTAATGCGGGATTTAACAGAAGCGGAGCATGGTTGAATTGAGAATAGTGGATGTCTTGAGCCGAAATGCCGAAAGACATTAGCGCTAAGATTATGGGCAAAAACCAATTCCTGAATTTCAAATTGTTAAGCTTTACCATTTAGATAAGTTTTAGTCTTTGTAAGATTAAATAGACCATTAGCGATCTTAGTTGCCTTGAGCAAACAATAAATGTAGGTAGAGAGATTTTTATAGTAGGAATGCAGGAGAAGAGAAAAAAACTGGAGTAAGTTTAGGTGACGAGCTTTTTCCTTCATTACAAAAATAGGGTATTTAAACATTAAAGAGCAAGTTTATTCAATTATTTTTGACGCCAATTCGGCTAATTTACTGCTTTTAGGTTATTATTCATGTGGGAATATTAACTACTTTATCTTAATTATTGATAAACAGTAACTTACATTCATCATTGCTAAAACATTTTGACGCTCACTTTAATCCATGAGTCACATAAATATTTAACAAAATCATTAAATTTAAATTGCTAAACATGTGTATTTGGTTGATTTATAGTTGTTTATGAATGTATTTAAAAAGTATATTTTTATTTTGTGTGACAGTCAAAAAGGTCCATTTTCAATACCAACAGATGTTTAAACAATTAACTTTTTTTGTGGTAGGATTCTTTCTTTGGGCTAATACTCAGGCTCAGACATTTAGTTTACTTGATATTTTGACTGGAAAATCTGAATTAGTAGACCATATTTTGGCCAACCAAGCCGATTTTGAAGTACAATTAATTAGAGGAAAGGATCAATCGGTTTCCACTTTTACTCAACAACTATCTAATGACTTAGATCGATATTACTATCCGGCTAGTACTGTCAAACTACCTGTAGCCATCCTAGCATTAGAAAAACTAAATGAACTGGGTATTCCTAGGTTATCCAGCAATAGCGAGATGCGAACAGAAAAGGCAAGATCTGTTCAGAAACAGCGAATTACAGATAGCACCTCTGTAAATGGCCTTCCGTCTATAGCTCATGATATCAAAAAAGTGTTTCTTTTCTCTGAAAATGATGCGTACAATCGGCTTTTTGAATTTTTGGGCGCCGATTACATTAATACCAAATTGGGTGAAAAAGGAATTAGAAATAGTCGAATTATACATCGAGTTGGCGTATCCGGCTTTAGTCTAGAAGAAAATCGTTTCCTAAATCCGATTGGATTTTATCAAAATGACAGTCTACTCTACCATCAGGCCGCTGATTATTCCAAATTCGAATCAAATTTTCAACCTAGTTTTCAACAAAAAGGGAAAGGATATTTAGCTGGAGGTAAATTGGTTTCTCTACCAATGGATTTCAGTCAGAAAAACTATATCCCTTTGGTTGCACTACATGGGATATTGCAAAGGGTATTATTCCCAGAGAATTTTCAACCTTCCCAAAGATTTAATTTAACGTCGGAAGATTATCAATTGCTATACAACTCTATGGCAACCTATCCTAGTGAATCCAGAAATCCCAAGGTAGATTTTCCAGATGGCTATGTAAAGTTCTTTTTGTATGGTGGGAATGAAAAAGAGATTCCTAAACATATTCGAATTTTCAATAAAGTAGGTGATGCCTATGGATATCTTACTGACGTCGCATACATCGTGGACTTGAAAAATAATGTTGAATTTCTCCTATCAGGGGTAATTCATGTCAACGAAAATCAAATTTATAATGACAATATTTATGAATATGAGAAAACAGGGCTTCCCTTTTTTAAAGCGGTTGGAGAAATCATTTACAACTATGAATTAGAAAGACAAAAAGAGGTAATTCCTGATTTGAGTAAATTCAGAGCACTATTTTCAGACTATTAATTAATTCTTTCAAATTATTACCTAGAAAAAAATAATTTAATTCGAATAGATGCTCCGTCGTTAACTTAAATAAAAATCCGTAAGAAATTGTTACTTATTAAAGATGGAATAGCAAAAAAGGTAATGCATATGCATTATATTTGAAAGAGAATAACACGCGTTAGATTATTGGATCTAGCCATCATTTCTTTAAGGTTAAAAGATCAAGAAAAGTTATCGCTTCACAGCGGTAGCTTTTTTTATTTTCCTTCTTTTAGTTTGTAAAAATGAAGCCGCGATTTTGAATATACTGCATCCCAGGATGACCTAGTTTATAGGAAACGAGGTGGGTTAATTTGGATATGGCCTCCTTTGCTGCATTTAGTTTATTTGGAAGAGCATAATAAAGATCTTCCGCAGAAAATATTTTCCCTGGCTTATTAACAAGCTGCCAAAGAATTTCAAATTCC
>CALGJW010000371.1 GCA_937930025.1 uncultured Saprospiraceae bacterium
AAGTCATTATAGGAAAGGTCCAATAAACTTAAATTAAGATTATCTTCAAAGGAAGGAATAGTTCCTTTCAGTTGATTTTCACATAAAATAAATTGAGTTAATTCCATCAAATGATCGAATCGTTCTGGACATTCATTCAATTGATTATGATCGATGTAAATTTGCTTTAAGGATAATGAATTTGAAAATTCAGGAACGGGACCCAAAAAGTTGTTGTGGCCTAGATAGAGCGAAGCCAAAGATGGCAAATTTTCGAAATCTGGAATTATTCCTGAGAGAGAATTATATTCTAAATCTAGTTTTACTAAATTTCTTAAATTTTCAAAATCAGGAATTGAACCCTCTAACCTATTAGCGCTCAATTGCAAAGTTCTCAAATAGGGCGTTCCAGAAAAATTAGGAATTTCACCATCCAATTTATTGCTGCTTAAAAATAAATGCTCCAGAAAAGGCAGTTGCCAATCAGGTAAATTGCCATGCAAATGATTACCTCCATATCTCATTGCGCTGCAATTGGGATCGCCATCGAGATCTATACAAAAAACCCTTCCCTCAGCATTTAATTCTACTCCATACCAGGTCGAAATTGGTGTATTGAAATCCCATTTATTTTTCCATAATTCTCCCTGTGTAGAAAGGTTAAACTCAACCAATGCCATCGAATCAGAAGCAATACTTCCGATTTCAAAATTATATTTAGAAACACCGTTCTGGGCAAAAGCGTCCAACTGGCAAAACAATAAAAATATTATAATTGTAAATCTATTTTTCATGGCAATACATTTTAAGCACCAATACTTTGACTTGGTTTATATTTCATATTAACTGTAACACTTTTTGGATAGACATCTACCGTAGTATTAGAACCCGTTTTTTCAAATCCAGCTACATGACTGCAAACTTTTTTCTTAATTGGCAAGTTTTCATAATCCGGCTTTACTCCAGACAACACATCAGAATACTTCTTTGAAATAACTTTCCAAGTATATTTTCCTTTCGCATAATTCTGCATGCTATATGCCACCTTTTGAAGCGGCAAATCATCCAACTCATTTAATAATTCTTTAAGATCTTCCGCCTTTTCAAAATATAGACATTGATTATTGGTTGTTACTCGATTGTAAATAACATCTAGTGAAAGAATAGGTAGCCCTAAGTGCATAGCTTCCACCAAGGAAGGATTTGTACCGCCGGCACTATGTCCGTGAATATAAACTTTGGCATTCGATCTCAATAGATTGAGCGCAGTAGTATCATAAATCGGATCTAATAAATGAATGTGTGCGTATTCAGAATAATACGTTCTGAGTTTTTTCCCGTATTCACTATTGTTCCAATTTCCAACAATAACTATCGGCAATTCGGCGAACTCTTCAAACGCTTCCAAAATTGTATGTAAATTATTTTCCGGTTCAATTCTAGCAACCTTAAATGCATAGTCTTTGTTCAAAAAAGAATATTGTTCCAAATCACTAGCCACCACTTCTACGTGATGAACATGATCAGCTCCATACTCGATCAAGTTGCCTTCAATGTTATATCGGATTTTTACATACTCCTTTAGAATGCGATTATCTGTGATAATTTCATCCGCATATTTGCAAGCAATTTTTTCACTTAATAATAAAAAACGTCTTGCAAATTTATTCCACTTCGGTCTTCTCCACTCCAGACCATCAATGTTTACAATGACTTTCTTCTTGGAAAATAATTTCACAATAGGTAAGAACAAACATCCTGACACTCCTAAGATTAGCAGTACATCCATGAAAATAATAGCATGAATTATTGACCAAATATCATAAGCAATACTTTGGATTCCATTAGCTTCCAATGGAATATAATGGAGCTTTGCTCCTTTCCAAGCCTTGAGCTGCTTGTCCTTTGGATAAGTTTTAGCGCTACAATATACAGTAGCCTCAAAATTACTTTTGATGTTTGGAAGCAAATAATGTACTAAAGTTTCAAACCCCCCATAGCAAGCAGGAACGCCAACCGTCCCGATAACACCTACTTTTATTTTATTATTTTCCATTGCTAATGCTTTATTTAATTGGATTGCAAAAAATAAATTGAAAATTTAGCGGGGGTGACTACCTATTCTATTTTTTAATATTAATGAAGTATTCCAAGTTGCCTTCTCTCTTGTTCCATTGATTTAATTTCAGACAAATCTTGACTAATATTGATGACCTTGACGAACAAACCGAAAGTCAGTATAATGACTCCAATAATTGTAATTGGGCTAAATGTATTTTCTAAAGAACTGCCAAGTAGATACAATGAGATTTGAAAAATCAGAATTACAATGCACACTGTTTTATGGGAATCATAACGCTTTAAAAGAACATGATGTATATGCGTCTGATCCGCGTAAAAAGGGGATAACCCTTTCTGAATCCTTCCGATACTTACTCTTAGTAAATCTAATATAGGAATAGACAAAAGGCTTAAACCTTGAACTACACTTTGGGTTGAAGTAAATTGTTGTGCAGGCAAATTAATATATCGCAAGAAAAATATTGCGGCGAACAATCCCAAAATAGTTGAGCCATTATCGCCAAGAAAAATACTTGCCTTTCCAAAGTTGAAATTCAAAAATCCCAAAAGCGATCCGCTTAATATCAAAGCTACAGTAGACCATGTTTGATTCCCAGCCACACTAAATAAATAAGCGAACACCAAAGAAACTACAAGTCCCAATCCTCCAGCTAAACCATTCACTCCGTCTATAAGATTAAAGGCATTAATTACTAACACAATAAAAAATAGTGATGTAATAATTTGAAAGGCAGCGGAGAAATTTCCGATTCCAAGTATTCCATAATCTAATTGAAAAGAATAGCCGGCAGCGACACAAAGTCCTGCGCAAATAAACTGAACAATAAGGCGCTTTTTTGCAGACATGGTTTTTACATCATCTATCAATCCTGTAGCAAATAGAATCAAAGTTCCAGCGAAAAGATAAACTGCACCAGCTATATTCAAATTCATTTTAGAACAAACGATAGAAATCATAAAAGAAATAAAAATTGCTACACCACCCAACGCAGGAATAGGTTGCACATGTAGTTTTCGATCAGATGGAATATCATACAGTTTTAAATTCTTAGCTATTAGCTTGACTACTGGAATCAAACTATATGCAATTGAAAATGATATGAGAAAAAAAATGATTTCGTATTTCATGGCTAATAATTATGAATAGTTGTGAACTAATTACTATTCAAATTTCAGCCAAATAGAAGTGTAAAAAGGTAAATTTCGGAGTTTGGTATATATCTCGCGGAAATTGGTAAAATGAGCGGTTTTAAGTGAAAATTATTAAAGCGGGAAAAGCATTAATTCGGATATAATTCTTTCCGGACCTCTTTGAACATAGTAAAAATAATTAGCAACACAACGATGAAAATCCCGCCAGAAAATCCTCCTTTCGCAGCTGCCAATTTATGATCTGGACGAAAGGGCACAATAGGGCTTATGCTTCGTTCCAACTCCTCTATGGTAATCGCACTTTGATCTCTATCAAGTTGTGCAATCTTCTGATGCTCTAAGGCGGCAAGGTAACCCGTTTTACTAATTTCGGCGTCAACCGAAAGTCTGTGTATCTTTTTTTCTATATAATTTATTGCTGAAATTTGCTTTGCCGTTAAAGGCTTTTCATCTGACCCTAATTCCAAAAGACGACCTCTTTTATCTTTATATTTATTTAATACTAAATATGTTTTCTTATAATGATTTGATAAGGAATCCGTTTCAGTTGACAAGGCAGAAAATGCTGATTGATTAGCAAACGAGAATTTATTTAAAAGCAATTTATTGATCTCACTATATATTTCATCTATTAATAATATGGATAATTTTTCCGACGGACTAGAAACATTAATAGTTATAAATCCAAATTTGAAATCACCTGATATACTTATAAAACCATCTGAAAAATCAGAAATAGGAGTACTCACTTTAGCAATAACATCGTTGAGCACCTGACGCTCCGCTCTATCCATTTTATCTACTTCGTTATTTTTAAATTGAAAGTTATTAGGAATTTTACTAGGTAAACCTGATGGATTCAACTCAAAATAGTTTGCTAAATAAGTATTGATTACGGAAGAGGTTGGATCATTCTCAACTTGAGGTTTTAGGAACACTCTAAACAACAATTGTTGATTGTTCATAAGCTTAGAAAAAACTTCTGTCATGATCGCGTTATTTTTATCCACCTTAGGAAAGTTTACAAACACCTTAATACTTGCTGGATAAGTATCCACTAATTTATAAGTAGTATAAAAAAAGTAACTCCCTAAAAGCAAACTACCCAGAGCTACCCAGTACCACGATTTTATAATCAACTGTAGATAGGTGATAAGCTTTAACAATAGCTTTCGTACAGAGATTTCATCTACTCTATTTTCCGATATTATTGGTTCTGTTAATTGATTCATGTTGCTGTATTTAATCAAGTCAATCCAGCAATAATGAGTCCATTTATTCTCATAATCAATTGAATATCAGACATCGACGAAAACCGAACAGCTCAAAAACCAAAGTCCGAAAGCCTGGTTCCAAAAACCGAAGGATTCCTACCAAAAGGCGAAGAAAAAAATGTTTTCTCTTTCTTGATCATAGCTTGTATTCAGAAATACCTAGAACAAAAGATCAATGAAACCATATTTAACCGCAGCCATTTCCTTTTTCCTACCAAGCTATCTGGCCATTAGAATATTAAGACTATTAGGCCATAACGTCTCAAACGAAGCATACATCGGATTCTCTTGGATCCAATGTGAAAAGCTTTTCCTAGATAAAAAGGCAAGCATTGGACACTTCAACTTAATTCGAATTGACAAGATTCAGATTGGAAAAGAAGGTTCAATAAGATCCTATAATCGGTTGAAGGGGCCCTTCGATTTGATCATGGGAGAAAAAGCAGCCATTGGTAATTCTAACAGTATATATCGTGGTCCATTTCCAATTACATGTGGAAGCGCAGCATTTACACTAGGAAAATTAACTATTGTCACAAGTAAGCATCAAATAGACTGTACAAAATCTATCAGCATTGGAGATTTCTCAACAATAAGTGGGTTTGGAACTCAAATATGGACGCATGGATTTTACCATGCTGATCACGGCCCCTATCGTATTCGAATTGATGGGGAGATTATCATTGGTAAAAATGTTTCTATAGGCTCTCGTTGCTTATTGAATCCTGGCATACAAATCGTCGATGCTATCAATGTTGGAGGAAATGCCTGCGTTTCAAAATCTTTAATTGCTCCTGGCATGTATGTTTCACATGCCTTGCGTCACATTCCCAATGATATAAAAACAATAAAAAGAAAACTTACTAGGAATCAAACCAACAAATATGTTGAAGTCTATGAAAAGTAAATTCCAAACTTTAGCATTCAAGCAAAATTTTTCTTTCCAAGAAGTAAAAAGAATTTCTCTTTTTACATTGAACTTTGGTGGATTAAAATTAAATGCGATTTCTGCGGCCTTAATCTTATCCAATTTTTTTACAACACTAGAAGAATTTGGCAGCTTTGAATATGCTCTTTCATTAGGGCTGATGTTTACCGTTCCTTTTAATCTCGGATTGCATGGAGCTATTCCCTACTTTTTCCTAAAACAAAATAAGAAAGATTATGATTCGGTTTTCTATTTCCACGGGATCATACTCCTAATACTTTTCATATTTGCAAGTAGCACATACTTCTTATTAGTTGGTTTTCAAATCTCTTGGATTGGCCTCTCCATTACAATTGCCATTATTTTCTCGTTACAAATATTAGCCTCTGTAATTTCTAAAACAAATGGTCGCATTTACCAATCCGTATGGCTAGACAGCACTTTCTTTTTATTGCTAAACGGATACAATCTTTATTTGTTTATCTTTTCTACCACCGCTTCATTAGCCGTTATTCAAGTTTTACTTTTAATCCAGCTTACTTTACTCTCCATATATTATTGCCTTCGATTTTACATCCATAGTGCTGAATTTAGCTGGAAAAAATATTTTACAGCCATTGAATTTGGAAAACCATTAGTTGTAAGTTCATTACTAATTATTGGATTAACGGGAAGTGGCAGAATATTTATTGAATATTTCTTTGATCTTTCTGCAGTAGCTATTTATGGAATCTATTTTCGACTAGCAATGGTCGTTGTGCTATTTCATCAAATAGTCAATATCGCATACTTTAAAAAGATATATGCCAGCGAAAGCAAGAAGCTAGATCCATGGATCCAATATTTTTTGATAGCGATTATCATTCTTAGTTTGTTTATACATTTATTAATTCCCTCTTTAGCACAGATCATCTTTGAAAGTGTTCGACTGAGTTGGCAAGTTTCCAAATCATTATTTATAGCATTAAGTTTTCAAATGTTCTTTTGGATTTGCCTTTCCTTATTTGAAAACATTATTGCAAGAGAAAATTTAGCATCGGCATTCAATAAAATTATTATCTACCTAATTATACTAATGATCTCCATTTTTACAATAAGCAATCATCTATATTTTTTAACCATAACAAATCTCGTATTAATAAATTCTTTCACTATCTATTTAGCAATTGAATCGCAATTGAAATTATTAAATAATAACAATATTTATTTTCCGAAATCAAGGTTTTTAGTTCGGGCAGTCTCCTTAACACAAATCATTTTTCTATGTTTTTTAAAATAATCTAATCATGAATATTTGCTTTATTTCGAATTTCAGTAAAACGATTCTTTTAACTTCGGTTGCCAAATCCTTACGCAAAAAAGGGATCAAAGTTTATTGGATAGCATGCAATCAAAAACGCTACCATCAACTATGCGAAGATTTTGGAACGACCCAAGTACTACTAATTAATCGATCGAACATTGGTAAAGCGAACAACATAGTCGGGGATTTCAAAATAAATGAATTAGTATTTGGTGATCGTGTATTGCGACATGATTTCAAAAGCGGTGTTGAATTTTTGAAAAATATTCAAAGACCAATTTTTGGCTTCTTAAGTGAAAATAAGATTGAAAAAGTCTATGGTGAAGTGACCTGGGCGCATGAGTTACTTATACATAGAATGTGTAGTCAAATGAAATCGCTTAACTGCCAATTTCTAAACCCTCATGTCGTTCGAATTCCCAATCAACGCTTTGCCTTCTTTACAGATGAAAAACAAAGTCAATTATTAGAACAAAATAAACTATGGGACTCAAACACAAAAACAATAGTCCCAAAACCCCCAAATTATTTAAAAATAAATCATAAAATTCTTAGAAGAGCAAGTTCTTGGAAAGGTAAGTTTTCTAGGATAAAAAGATTTTTCACTAATGAAAATATGGATCATCTTGATCCAACACTTATTGCGAATTCAAAAATTCGTATAAAAATTAGTGCCAAAGAAGAATGGCGCAGATGGCAATATAAAAATGTCAAGACAATTAAAGATTTAGAGTTGAAAAATCTAAATTATTTATTCTTAGGGCTTCATAAACAACCAGAAGCATCTGTAGATGTCTTAGGTCGATACTATGAAGATCAATATCAGAATATCATTAATCTCTGGAGAGCCTTACCAGAAGGATGGTCTTTTGTTATAAAAGAACATTCAATTGCCATTGGAGATAGAGCGTTGGCCTTCTATAAAAAAATACAAGCATTGCCAGGGATAATACTTGTCAATGAACAAATGCCTTCTTATGAATTAATTAAGCACGCTCAACTTGTGGCAACCGTATCTGGAACGATTGCATACGAAGCTGCATTGATGGGAATTCCCGCCATCACCTTCGCACCTTGCTTTTTCAATCGTTTGAATTGTTGCACAAATGTTGGGCTAGAAGATCTTGATAAAAACAATTTGGTACAGATCGCTAACAGTTTGTCACAAAATCCAAATAATGTAAAAAGCTTCTCAAAATATTTGTATACCAATTCATTTATTGGAAACGTACTTGATCCAATTTCTGATCCTAATGTACTGAACGAAGAAAATATAGAACTGTTAACCAACGCTTTTCTCCAAACCCTCATTAGTGTTGAAATAAATATCGCCGTTTTATGAACAGCTTAACAATTTCAAATCCAAGTAGTTTTTCTTCCTTTAGCAATAAAGAGAAATGGAACGTTGTGCTTTTAATTCTGCTTTCTTTTTCAGGCATAAGTGTGCTTACCATTGGGAAGGCCATACTTACCCCCTTTCATTTATTAATAGGCTTCCACATAGTTTATGGGTTTTTGGCAAGTAATAAATTGGAGAAAAATATATCTATTCCTCTTTTACTTTTTATGCTTTATGTGCTTGGAATAAATCTCTTACAATACGATAGCATTCGGCCAACTTCTGTACTATATACTTTAATATTCTGTGTTGAAGCCACCATTTTTTTCAACTTACTAAAGAACTGCAGAATTTCGGCCATTATCTATGCGCTAAAATTAATTATCATTTTATATTTCATAAATATATTCTTCGGTTTTTGCTTTGATCTTATCCAATTCAAAAGCGAATTTGTTTTAAAATTCATTAAAGTATATTATGAAAAAGGAATCTCTAATGGAAGACCAATGGGTTTTTCATCAGAACCTTCCTATGCATCATTTATTTTAAGCGTTTCATTTCTTTGTTATAGTCACCTTACAAATCACAAACAAAATCGAAAATCTTTTTTTCTCTTTGGCTCAATTGTAGGGTCAATTATTCTTAGCAAATCTGCCTACGGTTTTATTTTCTTATCTGTCATTGCATTGGACTGGGCTTTGGTTTTTTATCGCACAGGAGACAAATTATTTAGGCTAATATTTCCACTTATTACAATACTAGCTTTTGCTGGCATTATTTTTTTTCTTTCCAATTCCGGCAATGAAGGAGTCCAGCGGCTTTTCAAATTCAGTTCTGCTTTGGTAGACAATTCCGTTGATGGCAAAGCAAAGCTTATAAAGCTCCAAGAAGCTGATGGATCTGCCTTTGCTCGAATCGCACCGACCTACTTATTATTTAATAGTGCTCCTGAAAACAATTTCAACTTCCTACTAGGAGAAGGTGCCGGAGCTTCAGGTACTTTTTTAAGTACCTTCCTAACAGGCATATTAGTAGACGAAGGACGTGAGTCTGTAGACACGGGAATCATGCCAGCGTTGATATTTGACTATGGCGTTATTGGAAGCTTTTTGTTTCTACTCTTTCTCATTTTCACCTTTAAATATTTATCCTTTTCCTTTTGGCTCCTTTTCCTACTAATAATACCCAATGCAAACATTAATACGCAATTGATCTGGTTTGCAATCATTTGTTACTCATTTGTTTCCATTGCAACACCGTCCTTAAGAAAGAATTAAAATCGCCAAAAATCGAATGATAATGGTCAAAAATCGAACTATAATTTTTGGCACTGATTTATTCAATAATTTGAACAGGTAATATTAAATATTATGGAAAAGAAAAAAATACTAATAGATGCTCGATGCATCGGAGGGGAAGGTCAGGGAATGATGACATACATCGTAGGGTTATACAATGAGATGTTTTACAATTTTGGAAACCGCTATGAGTTCTATTTCGCGGGTTATAACTACAAAGAGTTTCGAGCCAATTTTCCTTGGTTAAAGCAATCGAATTTTATTCAAATCCGAACTTCATCAAAATGGTCTCTTTTCACAAAGGTATTTCCAAAAATTATAAAAGATTATAAAATTGAGTATGCACATTTTCAATACGTTACGCCATTTATCAAAAAATGCAAGCAAATCGTAACTACTCATGATGTGCTGTTTCTTGATTTCCCAGAGGAGTTCTCTTTAGCTTATAGGCTAAAACGAAAATTTTTATTTAAACTTTCTCTACTTCGCTCTGAAATTCGCTTGACTGTTTCGAATTATTCTAGAAATAAAATCGCTGATCATTTTTCTCTGATGCCAAGCACCATCTCCATCACCCCAAATGCAGTAAACGAGAACTTTTTAAAATCTTACGATAAGTCCCTAGCTCAAAAGGAAGTAGAGCAGATATTCGGAATCAAAAAATACATCCTTTATGTCAGTCGAATTGAACAGAGAAAAAATCAGCTTGGGCTTCTAAAAGCATATGAAAAATTAAACCTAGCTACCAAAGGCTATCAGCTTCTTCTAATAGGAAATGACACGCTAGGCGAAAAGTCCATTTCAAAAGAAATCCTTCAGTTTCAAAAAACTTATCCCAATCAAGTTCATTGGTTAAAAAATTTGACAGAAGAAGATTTGATTAAAATCTATCAAGGCGCTGAGATCTTTGTTTATCCTTCTAAAGCTGAAGGGTTTGGTATTCCACCGATAGAAGCAGCAGCACTAGGAATCAATACTCTTTGCGCTTCGAATACAGCAATGCAAGATTTTTCTTTTTTCGGTAGTAATCTTTATAACGATTCCAAAATAGAAAATCTCCATAGCGTATTAGATAAAAATCTCCAACAACCTCCCAGTCCCATCAAATTAAAAAGCATATCGAATCAGATAAAAGAGCATTATTCCTGGCTTAAAGCAGCCCAAGTCCTAGATGGCGAGATTATGAAGGCCCAGTAAATAAAGGACTTTTATCAAATCCGAAAGGAATCTACCAAAAGCCGAAGCAAACCTACCGAAAGCCGAAAACCTCCCGTTTTTCCTTCTAATCACCTGCATCTTTGAGTTATAATTAACAACAAATTATCAATTCAGTAAAAAAATAAACCATGTTAAATTTAAATGGCCAGTCAATTTTAGTAACAGGAGGAACAGGATCTTTCGGAAAAAAATTCATTGAAAATGTACTTACTCGTTTTCCAAAAGTAAAGCGAGTTGTTGTCTACAGTCGGGACGAATTAAAGCAATACGAAATGATGCAAAAATTTTCTCCAGCGAAGTATCCTGCAATGCGTTATTTCATCGGTGACGTTAGAGACCTAGATCGACTAAAGCAAGCTTGTCAAGGAATCGATTATATCATTCATGCTGCAGCGTTAAAACAAGTTCCAGCTGCTGAATACAATCCTACCGAATGTATTAAAACGAATGTAGGAGGATCACAGAATATCATTGAAGCTGCACTAGCAACTAATGTTAAAAAAGTTGTTGCGCTTTCTACAGATAAAGCAGCAGCTCCAATCAACCTATATGGTGCAACTAAGCTTTGTTCAGATAAACTATTTGTTTCTGGAAACAATATGAGAGGGGATCGGGATTTAAGTTTTTCCGTTGTTCGATACGGAAATGTTGCGGGCTCCCGAGGATCTGTAATGCCATTTTTTCTAGAAAAAAGAAAAGAAGGATTCTTACCTATCACACATAAAGAAATGACGCGATTCAACATCTCCTTACAAGGTGGAGTTGACTTAGTTTTCTTTGCACTAAACAAAGCCATCGGAGGAGAAATATATGTATCTAAACTTCCTTCTTATAACCTCGGTACGCTGGCAACCGCTATTGCTCCTGATTGTGAGCAACGAGTAGTAGGTATTCGACCAGGCGAAAAGCTTCACGAAGAGATGATTACTCCATCTGATAGTTTCAACACCATCGAACTAGACGAGCATTATATCATCTGCCCAACGAATCTCAATTTTCAAGGAATTGACAAGAACACATATCTAGCGCATTACACAGCGCAAAACGCCAAATGCGTTCCAGTTGGATTTAGTTACAACTCTGGAGAAAATGAGGACTGGTTGAATATAGAAGATATTCGAAAGATTGTGAAAGAAGAAGTGGATCCTTCCTTTCAAATTAAAGCTGCTTCCCTAGCCGCATAATCAATCATAAAAATAAATTAACCATGCATATTCCTTATGGCCGACAGAATATAACAGCGGAAGATATTTCAGCAGTTGTAAAGGCCTTAAAATCGGATTACTTAACACAAGGACCACTAGTCAAACAATTCGAAGAAAAATTTGCTAACTACGTTGGATCAAAATATGCGATAGCTGTTTCCAATGGTACCACCGCGCTACACTTAGCTGCGAAAGTTTTAGGAACAAAAAAAGGATCAAAAGTAATTACAACTCCCTTGACTTTTGCCGCGACAGCTAATTGTATTGAATACTGCGAAGGAGAAGTACACTTTACTGATATTGATCCCGATACACTTACGCTTGACATCAATAAAGTTCGAAAATTATTGAGCGAAAACCCTAGAGGAACCTTTAGCGGCATCATCCCAGTAAGTTTTGCAGGTTACCCAGTAGATCTAGAGGCATTTAGAAAATTAGCTGACGAATATGGTTTGTGGATAATTGAAGATGCATGTCATTCTCCAGGCGCTAGATTTTTAGATTCGAGTAACACTTGGCAAAAGTGTGGAAATGGACAGTATGCTGACTTGAGTGTTTTTTCTTTTCATCCCGTCAAACATATTGCTTGTGGAGAAGGAGGTATGCTTACTTGTAATGATGAAAAATTGTATAAGCTATTGTTGGAGTTAAGAACGCATGGCATTACCAAAGACCCTTCACTTCTTTTAGAAAACCACGGTGGATGGTACTACGAAATGCAAACATTAGGATACAATTACCGCCTCACAGACATCGCAAGTGCGTTAGGCATTTCACAACTAGATCGTGCAGAGAACGGTGTCCAAAGGCGCAAGGAAATTGCGAGAATTTATGATGAAGCTTTTGCAGATACAACTATCAAAAGTGTTTTTGTACCCAATGATATTGAGCACGCCTATCACTTGTATGTAATTCAGGTCAAGGATAGAAAATCACTCTATGATTATCTGATCTCAAAGGGAATAGGCGTTCAAGTACATTACTACCCTGTTCATTTAATGCCTTACTATAAAATCAAAGGATGGCGAAAAGGAGATTGTCCTGTTGCCGAAAACTATTATGAGCAATGTTTGAGTATTCCAATGTTCCCCACTTTAAGTTCTGACGAACAAGTAACCATTATTAATCTAATCAAATCTTTTTACAATGAGAAAGTTAGCTATAATACCAGCAAGAGGCGGAAGCAAGAGATTACCGCGTAAAAATATCAAAAATTTCATGGGTCAACCAGTCATCGGTTATCCTATCAGAGCAGCCTTCCAATCAAAATTATTTGACGAGGTAATGATCTCTACAGATGATGATGAAATTGCTGACATCGGAAAATTAATGGGTGCCTCTATACCATTTTATCGCTCTGGTGAAAATTCTTCAGATGTAGCAACAACTGTAGATGTCCTCTTAGAAGTTATCGAGTATTATCAAAAAAAGGGAATTAGATTCTCTCATGCTTGTTGTATCTATCCAACTTCACCGCTACTATCAGTTTATGATCTTAGAGCAGCTTACAACAAAATGATTCAACAAAATTTCGACACAGTGGTGCCAGTTACAAAGTTTTCCTATCCAATTCAACGATCGCTTTCGTTGGACCCTGGGAAACGCTTACAAATGGCTTTACCAGAATTCAAAAATACTCGAACACAAGATCTAGCAGATAGTTATCACGATGCCGGTCAATTTTACTGGTTTGATGTAAAAAAAATGCAAAAAAATAAATCTCTTTTCACCGGTAACACTGGCGCAATCATTCTTCCTGAACAAAATGTTCAAGACATTGATACAGAAGATGATTGGAAATTAGCAGAAATGAAATACAAACTTTTAAATCCATATCATGAAATTTCTACTATATAATTCGAAATATTGGGCAAAGGAAAATTCACTTTCCGTTCAACCCACCAGTTATATACAAAACTTAACATTCAATTTTCGACTAGCAACCCATAGGAATATTTATCAATATTTTTTCTGGACTAATGACCCTGGAACACGAAAGCAGTCTTTTAATTCAAAGCGAATTTCCTTTGCCGAACATTGTAAATGGTTTAATTACCAAATGGAAAACAAAGAAACTGTGATGATTATTATGTATTCGGGGAAACAAAATATAGGTCAAATAAGGTTTCAACTCAAAGACAATATTGCCAAGATCAATTACTCACTTGACAACAAATTTCGAGGAAATGGCCTAGCTACTAAACTAATTACAGGTGGTATAAAACATCTACTCACCCTTAAACCTGACATTCAACAAATTGAAGGATTTGTCAAATTGAACAACTATCCTTCGATTAAAACATTTCGAAGAATTGGCTTTGAAGAGTGTCTTCTTTTAAAGCACAATAACACCATTAAATTTAAAATTGATCAACCAAAAAATTTATCATGAAAGAAATTAACATAGCAGGAAGAAAAATCGGACCAGATCACAAACCTTTTATCATAGCGGAAATGTCTGGAAATCATAATCAATCTCTTGACAGAGCTTTGGAAATTGTAGAGGCGGCTTCTAAAGCAGGAGCGGATGCAATTAAATTGCAAACCTATACTGCCGAAACGATGACCATTCGTGGAGCACATACAATTGAAGACTCCGAATCACTTTGGAAAGGTCAAGAATTATTTGAATTGTATGAAATGGCACATACTCCATGGGAATGGCATCAGGCTATATTCAACCGAGCTAAGGAATTAGGAATGATCGCCTTTAGTTCACCTTTTGATGCAAGTGCCGTCGATTTCTTAGAAAGTCTGGATGTCCCAGCTTACAAAGTAGCATCTTTCGAAAATACAGATCATCCACTTCTTAAAAAAATTGCTCAAACCGGAAAACCAGTCATCATGTCTACTGGAGTTAGTTCCTTAACCGACATTGATGAAGCCGTAGGCGTTTTAAAATCAAATGGCTGTAAAGAACTAGTTCTTCTAAAGTGTACCAGTACTTATCCCGCTAGTCCATCAACTTGCAACATTGCTACATTACCACATTTAGCTCAATTATTTGAAAATACGCTTGTCGGTCTTTCTGATCATACCATGGGATTGGCAGTGCCCATTACAGCCGTTTCATTAGGAGCTTGTGTCATAGAAAAACATTTTACTTTAAGCCGCGCAGACGGCGGTGTAGACAGTGCGTTCTCAATGGAACCTGAAGAACTTCGTCAATTAGTTATCGAAACTGAAAGAGCTTCATTGGCATTAGGAAAGGTTCAATACGGGGTTCAAAAGTCTGAAGAAAAAAGCAAGAATTTTAAACGGTCCATTTATGTAGTCAAAGAAATCCTTCCTGGTGAAAAATTAACAGAAAAAAACACGCGGATTATTCGTCCAGGATTCGGTTTGGAACCCAAACGATATGATGAAATTCTTGGAAGAACGGCCACTCAAAAAATTGCAGCTGGCACTCCCCTACATTGGCAATTCATATAAGCCCCTTAAAGCATTAGGATTAGCACGATTTTTGTTCTATAAAAGGGTATTCATTGTTTTAAAATATACTTAAACAAAAACCCGAACAAATGAAAGGCATTGTATTCACAGAATTCCTAGAAATGGTTGAAAATCAGCATGGTTATGAATTGGTAGATACTATTATTGAAGAGTCCGATTTACCGTCAAAAGGCATATACACTGCAGTTGGTACATATCCTCACCAAGAGATGGTTCAGCTACTTATGAGTCTCAGCTCAAAAACGTCTACGCCGGTTCCAAATCTATTGAGGTCATTTGGCCACTATTTGTTCAACACTTTTCTTAAATCTTATCCAGGGTTTTTCGAATCGGCGCCTACTGGGTTTCATTTTTTAGAATCCATCGAGAATCACATTCATGTGGAGGTAAAAAAATTGTATCCCGATGCTCAACTCCCAAATTTCGAAACGCAGCGATTAGACCATAATACATTGGAAATGATCTATAAGTCTGATCGCCATATGTCAGATTTTGCGCTTGGGCTTATTGAGAAAACCATGGAGCACTATCAAGAGACTGCAAACATAGAAGTACAGGGAGATCCAAGCAATAGAAGTTCCGTAACCTTTATCATCAAAAAAGTGTAGTGAAGGAAATTGATTTATTAAAGAAGAAAATAGCACGAGAGAAAAGTGCACGTAAAGCAGCTGAACGCATTCTTGAAGAACGTGCCCTGCAGCTTTATGAATCAAATGAAAAACTTAGGAAACTTAATATTGAGCTTGAAATAAAAGTCGAAAAGCGAGCCAAACAGTTAATCAAAAGTGAAGAAAAATATAGAGGCATTATTGAAAACATGGAACTTGGTCTCCTAGAAGTTGATAATGATCAAATGATAATTAAAGCCTATAAATGGTTTTGTGATATGACCGGTTATCGAGAAGATGAGTTAATCGGGAAAAATGCTCAAACCGTATTTCTAAGTAAAACAAGACATCATACAATAATTAGCCAAGAGCAAACAAAACGAATTAAGGGCCAGGCTGGAGTTTATGAAATTCAAATTAAACATAAACAGGGACATTTAATTTGGGTAATGATTAGTGGTTGCCCTGTCTATGATGCAGATGGAAATGTCTGTGGATCAATGGGTATACACTACGATATCACTCGTCAAAAGAAACTACAAAAAGCTTTACTAGAAGCCAAAAAGGTAGCAGAAAATGCACAAAAAGCAGAGCAATTATTTTTAGCTAAAATGAGTCATGAAATACGAACTCCTTTAAATGCGATAATAGGAATGACTCATCTACTGAATGCAACCAAGCCGAGTGAAGAACAAAAAGACTATTTAAAAATATTAAGAGATTCTTCTGGGATTTTAAAATTACTGATTTCAGATATTCTTGATTTCTCAAAAATACAGGCAGGAGAATTAGAAGTTCAAAAAAGTGAATTCAATCTTTCTATTTTAATTTCCAGATTACTAAAAGCAGTTCAGTCTCAAATTGATGGAAAAGATATTAAGGTAAAATCAAACATAGATCCTAATCTGAAAAACCTAATCATAGGAGACGAACTTTTGCTTAATCAAATATTAATAAATCTTTTAAGCAATGCAGTAAAGTTTACGAAAAAAGGAAGCATTATTCTAAATGTGGTTATTTCAAGCCAATCCGAATCTGAAATTTCTGTTGAATTTCAAATTTGCGATACAGGTAGAGGAATCGAAAAAGGAAAAACGGATCTTATTTTCCAAAAATTCAAACAAGTTTCTAGCACGGATAAAGATAAATACAATGGAACAGGATTAGGCCTTGCCATAACAAAGCAGTTAGTAGAACTCCAAAATGGAACAATCGAGTTAACCTCCAAGAAAAATAAAGGATCAACTTTTTCTGTATTCCTAAATTATGAAAAAGGTGGGCTACAAACAGACGAAGATGATTTGATTCCTAATAAATATTTAGAACAAAAATTTAACAAGCAAAAAATCCTAGTTGTTGAGGACAACTACATGAATCGTAAATATATTTTAACACTACTTTCTAAATGGAATTTAGACTACGAAGTGGCTGTAGACGGGATGGAAGCAATAGCAATTACAAAAACCAAAAAATTCGATTTAATCTTCATGGACATTTCAATGCCTATTCTTAACGGATACGAGGCTACCAAAAAGATTCGAAAAATATCCAATCCTAATCAAGAGACAACTATCATTGCACTATCAGCTTCTGCATTTGTAACAAAAAAAGAGAAAGCTATCTCTATCGGGATGACTGATTTCCTCTGCAAACCCTTCGACCCTCAAAGTTTGTTTAGACTACTTGTCCAATATCTTAATCCTCAAATAGAAAATATTTCTTCTGAAAACAAACCCCAAAGCAACATTTTTCCATTGCCAATTAACGCACAACAAATAGAATTGTTATATGGCGATAATTGGTCTATGGCGTTTGAAATGTTTAACATATTCCTGAAAAACAGCCTTCCTAGTTTCGAAAAATTCAAGCGGCTGGCTGATTCGGAAAATTTTGTAGCGGTAAAAAATTTAGCCCACAAATTAGCACCAAATTTAGCAATGGTTGGCTTAATGAAAACCCAAGACCGTTTATTAAATCTTGAATCCATGGCCCATCAACCAACAGATAAAGAAGGCATACGAAAACTCATTGACGAAATAATAAATGATTTGCAATTGGCTAAACCTATAGTAGAAAAATGTTTGATTGCTCTCCAAGAACAATCAAAACTTACACAAACAACTTAAATCCAAAAAAATGAAATGTATCATTGTAGATGACGACTTGATGGCTCGAAAATCTTTGGAGCATCTTTGCAATAAGGTAGACTTTCTATCTGTAGAACGATTATGTGAAAATGGTGATGAGGCGCTCAAGGCTTTAAGTGAATGCCAACCTGATTTAGTTTTTCTAGACATGGAAATGCCTGAAGTAACTGGAATAGAATTTCTGGAAGCCGCGCCAGTCCTTCCGCAAGTAATTTTCTTTACAGCGAAAAAAGAATTTGCCCTCCAAGCATTTGATTATGACGTCACTGACTTTTTACAAAAACCAACAAACTTTCCAAGGTTTAAAAAAGCTGTTGATAAAGCATACCAAATATATTTATCGGAAGCCCCAAAAATGACATCTATTGCTGAACAAAAAGACATTTATATTCGCGAGGAAGGAAAATTATGTCGAATCAACCAAGATGACATTCTTTATTTCGAAAACATAGGAGACTACATAAGGATTAAAACCGTTTCCAAAGCACACCTCATTCACGGTACGCTAAAAAGTTTACTCTTAAAACTAAAAAATCCAAATTTCATCAAAGTCCACCGATCTTATGTTATTAATTTGAACAAGATTGAAGACATTGAGGATAACAGTTTATTAATCGGCAAGAAAGTCATTCCAATAAGCAGGGTGAATAAACCGCTGTTATTGCAACAATTGAATTTACTTTAAATCCTTTTTCAACCCAAATTTTGGAAAAACAGTTACTCCTTACTATTAGCTATAAATGATAGCGGCTGGTGTCATCGCAACGTGCGGCCGAAGTAAGCATGTCGACGACTAAAAATGTTTTAAGCCATATACCATTTAATATTAATTATTGATTCACTCTCTTTTGATAATAGTTCCGGCTATTTAAATATTTTTAATTCTGACCAATAATTTTTACACATCTAACAACAAATTTTCGTCTCTTTTTATTCTTTCTAGTTATTACATGATGTTTATGAGAATGGTTCCCGTACTCATTTTGAGTAATATGTAGATGATATTTGGAATCATTTAAATTATCTTTTCTTGACCAAAAATTCATTGCCTGATCGAATATAAGTTTCCCACCTTGAGTCATCCCACTTTTTTGCAAATTCAAAGGGTTGGAATCTTCAAAATAATTAAAAGTATCGTTAAGGATTCTAAATGAAGTACCAGTAACTTTTCTACTTGAAAAAGAAGAATGTTTGGTTGAAGATTCTGGAATATTTTTAATTTTAAGAATGAAGTCTACATATTCTTTCCAATGAGCTTCTTTTGGGATTTCAAATCCGCTTGGACAAACTTCATCTGATTCATTATAAGGATAATAATAGCCATCTGTTTCAATACCTAAGTCATTCTCTAAAATTATATCTGAATTCTCAGTTTTAAATTTCATATTCTCAGCTATCCAAATAGTATTATTGATTTGAACAGTCTTATATATTCTTCCATCTCTATCATCTGTGATTTTGCTTTTTGAAAATAATTCTTGGCATTCAGATGTAAAACCAACACCCAAAAGGCAAATCGTGATAATTAATTTAATTTTCATATTTTTTTCCCTTGTTGATACCTAGGTTTTCAATATTCCAAATCGCCAAACATCTACGAGTTTCCCCTCCTTCACTACTCCACCTTTGGAGCAGCCTTCATATTGAAATCCGCTTTTTTCCAAAACTCGTTTAGAAGCTGGATTATATTCATAAACACTTGCTTCTATTCTCTGTATCCCTAATTCTAAAAAAGCATGATTCACGACAGTCGGAACTACTTCAGAAATAATTCCTCGCCCCCAATATGCTTCGCCTAACCAAAAACCAATTTCCATTTGATGGGCATAATTCGCACCAGCCATCTTATGTAACCCAACCGCTCCAACTGCTTTTTCATCAACTTCTATAGCAAATCGTTCCAGGGGGAATTCATTTTCACATAGGCTCACCCAATTTTTTGCAGCGTCTAAAGTATAAGGACTTGGAAATTCATCTCTGACATTTCGCCATATTTTTATATTATCGGCTTGTTCGGAAAATGAAACTTCATCTCCCTTAGCGAAAGAGCGAAGCACACAGTTGTTGAGGGTAAATTTTTTCATGCTACTTTTTTGATAATAACCGTTAGCGTTCTGCTAAAAGTTCCAGCAGCCGATTAATTTCTTCTTCGGAGTTATAATAATGCAAAGATGCTCTTACCAAGAAGTCTAAATTTCTTTTATTAGAATCTAATAAGGTTCCTGATGGAAAGCTTACAGAAGTATATACTCCTTTATTAAACAGATGCGTTTTAATCTCTTCAGCAGGAATTCCCTCTTTTCTAAAAGTAATTATTCCACATTGCTCCTCTCCAATATCTGTGCATTCTAAACCAGAAATATTTGTCAATCCGGACCTCAATTTTTGGGCTAACATTTTTATCCGTTCATAACATTGATTGGGTCCTAATTCTAAATAGTTTTCTACTGCTTTACCTAAACCCAATTGAAGTGCTTTGTTGTTTTCAAATAATTCAAATCTCCTGGCTCCAGCCTCTAATTTGTATTTACTATCAGATAACCAATTCGCGGAATACAAATCTAGTATTGTAGGATCCATTTGATCTATTACATTTTCACTTACAAACAGGAATCCAGTCCCTCTTGGCGCGCGTAAATATTTTCTTCCTGTTACTGCCAAGAAATCACAACCAATAACTTTTACATCAATGGGCATTTGTCCAACTGATTGACAGGCGTCTAAGAGATAAAGGCAATTATGCTTTTTAGCAATTTTTCCAATTTCCGCAGCCGGGTTAACCAATCCTCCGTTGGTCGGAACGTGGGTAATCGCAATTAACTTCACATTGGGATTCATCATTTCTTCGAGGCGATCAACATCTAGGCAACCTTTAGGTGTCGATGGCACAACTCGAATATTAATCCCGGATGATTTTTGCTTACGCAATAAATTGAGGTAGTTTGATCCGTATTCGACTTCTGAACATAGAATTTCATCGCCTTCAGAAAATTCCAAGGCATTGAAAGCTCCTGCCCATGCAGCAGTGGCAGATTGAAACAAAGCGATTTCGTTTCGAGAAGCATTGATCATCTTTGCAATAGAATGATAAACTTTTTCAAGACTTTCATGCCTTTCGGCCATTAGTTCATAACCACCGACAATGGATTCTGTAGAAAGGTATTCGTTTACTGTATCTAAAACACTTTGATCTGGAAGAGAAGCTCCAGCATTATTAAAATGAATGTGATGGTTGCACCCGGGAGTGGTAGCTCGAATGGAAGATAAATTTAGCATGGGTTAAACATTGGCTCTTATGAGAAATAATTTTATGCAAGGTAAAAATGTTCCTGCAATAAAAGCCAATGTTTAATTATAGCGATTAGTTCAATCTAATCTCATCATCGTTATGGTCGTAAAAATTATATTGTGTAAGCTGATATTCTGGCTCAGAAATAATTGTTACCCAACGATAGAATTTAAAGTACCATTTCATCGGTTGATTATACCATCCTTTTTTCATATAGGATTCAACATATGGGTGTACTTTCAGATGTAGTCTTGCATTAGGTCTGGATTGCATAATGAATTCCAAATCCCTTTGAATATCATCGGTCAATAAAATTGAAGGGGTGACTTTACCCGTACCCTTACAAGATGGGCAAATCTCTGCTGTATTAATATTTACTTCAGGTCTAACTCTTTGTCTAGTGATTTGCATCAAACCAAACTTACTTAAAGGGAGAATAGTATGCTGTGCTCTATCAGTGCGCATATATTCTCGCATTTTCTGGACCAGCGCTTTTTTGTGATCCGGAACACGCATATCAATAAAATCAATGATGATTATTCCACCGATATCTCTTAGCCTCATTTGCCTAGCAATTTCTTTGGCAGATTCTAAATTAACAGCAAGAATAGCCTCAGCTTGGTCACCATGTGTAACTTTGTGACCAGAGTTCACATCAATGACATGCATGGCTTCGGTATGTTCGATAACCAAATAAGCTCCACTTGGCATAGTGGCTGTTTTTCCGAAGCTAGATTTAATTTGGCGATTGACACCATAGGCTTCAAAAATTGGCCTTCCGGTTTTATGCTGCTTTACGATCTTTACTTGCTCAGGAGAAATGGAACCCATAAATTCCTTTACATTCGAATAAAGCTCTCGATCATTGACCACAATTTTATTAAAAGAGTCATTTAAGACATCTCTTAAGATGGAAGAAGCTTTATCTAATTCAGAAAGTAACTTTAAAGGAGGCTCAGATTGCTTGAGTTGGTCATGGACCTGTTCCCACTTTGCCATCATACCATTCATTTCTTCATGCAGATCAGCTACTTTTTTACCTTCCGCGGCTGTACGAACAATTATTCCAAAATTTTTCGGTCGAATCGATTCGATGACTTTTCTGAGTCTTTCCCTTTCATCTTCATTGCTGATCTTTTTCGAAACGGCAACCATATCGTTAAAAGGAGTAAGTACAATGTATCTTCCCGGGATGGTGACTTCACAACTTAATCTGGGCCCTTTTGTGCTAATAGGTTCCTTCAGGATTTGAACTAAGATATTTTGTCTTTTATCTAATACCTGATCAATTTTTCCAGTCTTTATGATATCCCCTTCAATCTTGAAGCGATCCAATGAATGGGAATTCTGAGTCCCATCAATTGAACCCTGCGTATATTTTAGCAGAGATTTAAGTTTAGGACCTAGATCAGTGTAGTGAAGAAATGCATCCTTTTTATGCCCAATATCTACAAAAGCAGCATTGAGGCCAGGCATCAATTTCTTGACTCTTCCTAGGAAGATATCTCCAACGGTAAAATTGGTATTGGTTTTTTGATAATGAATTTCAACCAGCTTGGAATCTTCCAGCAAGGCTATTTCAACATCCGTGGGTGTTGAATTAATGATTAATTCTTTTTCCACTATTTTGGCTTGGGAGCCGTCCAGGGTCGTATGTGAACTACTATATACCTCCGGTCAAAGGAATTTTTCAATTCTAGGAATGCGGAATAGGTATATTAATACTCACCCGTCCATCGGTAAGTCTCAGATAGGTATCAGACGAAAAAGACGGGTGCTACAAAAAGTGAATGCCGGTACACTAAAAGCATACCGGCTAATTACCTTTAAATAGCGAAAATCAAGGCCCTGAATGGCCAAATTTACCTATCTGTTTTTCTTCTTATGTCGGTTCTTGCGTAGTCTTTTCTTACGCTTGTGCGTTGAAATCTTATGACGTTTACGCTTTTTTCCACATGGCATAATCTAAATCTTTTTAAAGTCTTTTATAATATTTTGAAGGATACGACCACCTATTAAATAGTCTTCCTTTTTAAGTTCTTATGAATTGCATTTTTGAGCGGCCTTCAAAGCCAGTTCATTTTGTTGATTAGCTTCATACACTTTTACCAACAAACAATCTATCTCCTTGTCATCTGGTGCAAGCCCTTTCGCCTTGATTAATCGATCTAGCGCTTTGTCCATTTGACCTGTTTGAATTCCCAAGCGAGCGAGTGCCTTTATTACAGTCACATTTTCAGGATTCTCTCTGTTCATGCCAAGCAAAATTTGAATTCCTTTCATCGGTTGATCTTCCGGAGGATTATCAACATAAACCAATGCCAGGTTCAACTTATGAGCATTTTCAGAGGGATTCAAGGAAATCGCATTTTCAAAAGACTGAATTGCACGTTTAGTACAAAAGTCTTTTTCAGCATCGTCTTTTGAACGCTTCAAACAAAGTGCAAAAGTAGTTCCGGCAATACTCCACGCGTCTTCAGAATTTTCAAGTTCAGCAACTTGCATGGCAAAATGCCCCGCAATAGCTGGCTTTTTCAATTCATACCAACGTCCAGAAAGTCTTTTGCCAATCGCAGACTTCGAAGAATCTCCAACAGCCACAACAAACTCCTGTTCCATTAGTTCCAGGCTCGACACATCTGAGGGTTCTAAACTTTCCTTAGCAAGCTTAATCAAAACGCCTGCAGATGTTTTTTCAGCAGACAAAGTTCTTGTCTTTTCAAGAGCTTCTATATTTTTTGGCTTAGAATCCAAACCAAAATAAAGCAGCATAAATAAACCAATGGCCCCAAAAATTGATATCCATTGCATTCTATTCATTACTAACTATTGCTTTCGTTGTCAGAGTCGTCTTTAGGAAGTGAATTCACATTCTGCTTCACATGCTCAATAAAAATCTTTGCTGGCTTGAAAGCAGGAATATAATGTTCCGGAATCTCAATGGCAACGTTATTTTTTATATGACGACCTATTTTCTTTGCTCGTTTCTTAATGATAAAACTTCCAAATCCTCTGACGTACACATTTTCGCCAGATGACAATGTGCTCTTCACCTCTTTAAAAAATGTTTCTAGGGAAACTAGTACATCTACTTTAGGGACTCCTGTCTTCTCAGAAATTGCTGCTACTAAATCAGCTTTTCTCATCGTTATTCTTTGGTTTACAAAAAGTTATATAATTTAATTTTGGACCCCAATAAGGCGGGGCAAATGTCGCAATTTATTCCCTCAAAAGAAAGGGTAAACACTAAAAAACTTCAAAAATAGGAAGAATTTTTAAAGCTATCTGTCTGAGCATCATTTAATTACTATACGAATTAGGTTAATTTCTGTTACCTACAGGGTATTCAGAACTAGTCAAATTGTAAGCCCACCCTTAGTTTTTGACTATATTTGCGACTTAAATCACTAGTAAAATACCTTATATGCTGCTCTCAATGACTGGCTTTGGAAGAGCCAAAGGAAATTACCAAGATAAGACCATATCTATTGAGCTCCGGTCATTGAATTCAAAGTTTACAGATCTAAGATTTAAGCTTCCTCAAAATTACAAGGAAAAGGAGGCAGATTTACGTAAAGTAATTACCGAAGCACTGGAAAGAGGGAAGATAGAAATGACCATAGATATGGTATCCATGAAGGGAGATGGCGAGTTCGGTCTGAATAAAGCGCTTTACAAGAAATATTTTCAAGAGATTAAGGACTTGAACGATGAGCTTGGAATCGAATCCGGAGACATCAGCCAGACGATTATTAGACTTCCCAATGTTGTTTCTGCAGCAGCAAATACTATTGACGAGGAAGAGTGGAAGTCTGTACAACAAATTCTAAAGGAAGCTATTGACAATTTTACAACCTTTAGAAAAACGGAAGGAGCTGCAATGAATAAGGATTGCGAGCTACGAATAAAAAATATCTCCGACTATTTAGAACAAGTGGATCCATTTGAAACGAATCGTGTTGATAAGTTAAAGGCACGTATGTTGAAAAATATGGAGGAGTATGTGGGCAAAGAAAAAATTGATGCCAATCGATTCGAACAGGAGATTTTATATTATTTAGAAAAGATAGATATCACGGAAGAAAAAGTTCGTTTATCTCAACATTGCAAATATTTTCTAGAAATTTTAAATGAGGATACCACCCTTAAAGGACGAAAATTAGGTTTCATCGCTCAAGAAATTGGTAGAGAGATCAATACCTTGGGATCAAAGGCCAATAGTTCAGAAATCCAACGTTTCGTAGTAAAGATGAAAGATGAATTGGAAAAAATAAAAGAGCAAGTCGCTAACACCCTTTAAAGTTTTTGCTGGATTCGAGATGATCAAGTTACCATTTACCTTAAACAAAGAGCCAGGAATCGTAATTTTTACTGCCCCTTCAGGTGCGGGAAAAACAACGATTGTTCGTCATTTACTTTCTACGTTTAAAGAGTTAGGGTTTTCTGTATCGGCCACCAATCGTCCAGCCCGACCTCATGAAGTCGATGGCAAAGACTATTATTTTTATCGAACGCGAGAGTTTTTGAGAGAAGTAAAGAGCGGTTCTTTCTTGGAATGGGAAGAAGTCTATGACGATCAATTCTATGGAACATTAGGTTCTGAAGTAGATCGTATCTGGTCAAATAATAAGCACATTTTGTTTGATATCGAAGTGAATGGCGCCTCGAATCTTAAAGAAAAATATGGGGAAAGAGCATTAGCCGTTTTCATTAAACCGCCGAGTAAAGAGATTCTTTTTCAACGACTAAAAAAGCGTAAAACGGAGACAGAGGCAAGCTTAAAAAAGAGAATTGCCCGAGCAGGAAAGGAGTTAACTTTTGAGGATAAATTTGATTATGTCCTCCTAAATGATGACTTGGCTACAGCTTTTCGAGAGGCAGAGGCAATTGTTGAAGCCTTTTTAGGCATTACGAAAACTAGAGAAACCTCAGAATAACTAGAATTTTTGGCATTACCTCTCCGTATTTTCCACAAAATTTAGGTCTAAGATTGACAAATCCCCTTGAATTACCGAAATTGCGCAGTATAATAGCATATCGATATATCGCCAATTGGCTTTAAATTAGATTGTCAAACACCAACCATGGAGACGCTTATAACAAATGGAATTCAAATTTCAGTCAATACATTTTATCGCAAAGATCAATCTGATCCTTATGCTTTTCAATTCATTTTTGGCTACCATGTTACAATAGAAAATTTAGGTGATCAGCCAGTTCAATTACTTTCCAGACATTGGACAATTTATGATTCAATTGGATCTACCAGGGAAGTGAATGGAGATGGAATAGTAGGGCTTCAACCAGTTTTAAATCCTGGGGAAAGTCATAAATACCAAAGTTGGTGTCCATTAACAAGTGACATGGGTTATATGAGTGGATCTTATCTCATGCAAAATCTCCAAGATAATACCACATTTAGAGCCGCTATCCCTAAATTCAATTTGATCGCCCCTTACAAGTACAGCTAATCAGTTCTATCCTTAACCCTCTTCTTAAAATTTGAAAGAAGGCATTTCCATAATGTCGTATTGAGCTGTATTGAATATTGCTGTGTCGTATGTTCCTATTTTAATATCAGAATATTTCATTACCAATTTACTTTTTCCGTTTTTGGTTATGGTAGTTGTCATAATTGGAAAGCCATCTATCTTTTTGAGGGATTCCGCAAAACTTTGCTTGCTTGCTTTCGAGAAATAAAATAAATTTTCCATCATTTTCTTTGAATCCAATCCCAATTCTTTGGTAACCCAAGTTGTGGTAACGCCATCATCTGAAGTGATTTCATATTCTTCGCAAGAATAGCCATCGATTGTTTTCGAGTTGCCCGTCTTTCGTGCTTCATAGGTTTCCATACCCCAATCCTTGGTCATCATTCTAGAGATATCAGTTTTGATCGCCTGCTTTTCTTCCATATCGATTACCATTATCATGCTCTCCTCATTTATATCAATAATCATTACACTGGTTGGTTTACCATCGGATGTCATTTTCATGGCCATATCTTCAGGACCAAAGTGATATTCAACTAACATAGGTGAAAACTTGTCCATCTTGTCTTTGGTATAAGATTCCAAGGTGGCGTTGAATGAACCCACGAAATAATTCTTATGTGGAACACTTGATTTGCGTTCGCTAGCTTCTTTTTCTGATGAAGTAGCTTTTTCTTTGGATTCCGGTCGATCAGTAGAATTTTTGGGCTTTTTATTAAACAGTTTCTCAAGAGACTCAAGGCCTTTGTTTGCTGCCTCTTCCAATTCTTCTTCTAATGATTTATCAGGCTTCTCAGTAGGAGTAGGAGCATTTTCAGGTGTGGTTTGGGTAAATCCAATTGAAAAATTCAATAAAATTATCGCAATAGTTAATAAGGCCTTCATAACAAGTAATTTTGATAGGAAAAGAATGCCTTCAAATATAGAAAGTTGAAAAGAGAAATTCTTCAAGTTTAAATTTGTCTAAAAGAAAAACCGGTTAATTGTTGGGACAATAACCGGTTGCTCATATATTTTAAGACAATAATTTAACCTCGGAATTGATTCATCTTTGGATAACGAATCGCTATTTTCTTTTTAAGCTCTTTTCGGGCAAAAAAGATTCTAGATTTCACTGTTCCTAATGGCAGACCCATATGTTCAGAAATCTCATGATACTTATACCCTTTGTAATGCATTAAAAAGGGAATTTTAAAACCATCTTGAAGCAAGTCAATCATTCCAGTCAACTCTTTGATAAGAATGTTAGCTTCCCCTTCATTAACCTCCGTCTTCGCTCCGGAGTCAATGAAGTAGTTGTTATCGGTCGAATCAGAAAAAGTGTTCCGCTTAATCTTTTTTCGATAATCATTAATAAAGATATTCTTCATAATGGTCATCAACCAAGCTTTGAAATTAGTTCCAGGCTGAAACTTTTCTTTGTTCTTTATCGCTCTAAAGGCAGTCTCTTGGAATAAGTCCTTAGCATCATCCCTATTCTTTGTTAGATTATATGCGAAGGCATTCAACAAAGAAGTTGTCTGGTTGAACTTTTCTTGGAATTCAAATGTAGACATGATGGCTATTTTGTTTAAGTAAATGAGGCTATTTTCATGATAACCTTAAACAAACCTAGTGATTTTGTCTAACTTTTCCTAATAAAAGATTAAACAAAATAGAAAATTTTTGGCCAAATTATCTCATTTCTTTACCAAGCATTCCACTTACTAACTGATTATCAATTACTTACGAAATGTTATCAATATTAATACTTCTTTAAAAAAGTGAAAATTAAACTAGATGCAACAGCAATTCGTTTGAATTGCTCCTTGAATCAATCAAATTAATCCGTTCGAATTGAACAAACAAGCCTACTCAAAGAGATCACTTTTACTATTTTTACCAAATGGAAACTCCTCAAATTCAGGGCCCAGACCCCGAGTTATTAAAAGATCTTGTTCGAGTAAGAATGCCATTTGGTAAACACAAAGGAAAGTTGATCGCCGACATTCCAGAGGCCTATTTGCTCTGGTTCAACAGTAAAGGATTCCCTCCTGGAAAATTAGGTATGCTTATGAGCACCTGTTATGAAATGAAGTTGAATGGCATGGATAATATGCTTTATGAACTAAAGCAGATGTTTGGTGATAAAAAATAATGATCATTCACCTTTGAATCAATTTCATTTTTCTTATTCTATTTATTTCAGAAATCGTTTGTGTTTTTAGGTATGGTTATTGATTATGATGGACTTAAGCATTAATGTTTTTTAACATATAGACAGACTAAGTGCTTATTTGCCCAAAATGAATAAACGATCAATAATTATTATTCATTTACCGAACACAAACCTTAATGGCAAGACCTAAATCTTTTGACCCTGATGTTGCATTGGAAAAAGCAATGCATGTTTTTTGGAAAAATGGCTTTCAAGGCGCCTCTATGCCCCTTTTGACGAAATCTATGGGCATTCATCCTGGCAATCTCTATTCTAACTATGGAAATAAAGAGAACCTCTTTTTCCGAAGTATCCAACTATACCAAAAAAACCAAAGGCTCGAGATGATACATTTCATCAAAGCTAATTCCCTTGATCCATTGTCTTGTTTGAAGGGCTTATTAAGTCAGATGATGCAAGCAGTAAAATTAGATGAAGAAAACAAAGGTTGCTTAATGATTAATGCCTTTTTAGAAATACACATTTTCAATGCTAAGATTAAAGAAAAAATTACGGCTCACTTTTCTGATATGAGAAGGATTTTTGAAAATCTAATTAATGAAGCAAAGGACTATGGTCAGATTTCGAAATATCGCGATACGGAAGGAATGGCGTCCATGATATTAAATAGCCTAGTTGGCGTTCATGTTTTTCAAAGACATCCTACTACTATTGATCAATCGGAAATTTTATATGCAGAATTAATAGAAAATTTAAGGTAGATTTTAAAAATGGCCTCAATGCAATTGATAGATTGCTTTACAATAAGTAGATCAACCGCCAATTTCGCATTCCAATGTCACTAGGCATTTGTCCACCTTTTTACCCTTATCTTTCTTGTAGTCATAGTAGGTCGCCAAATAAGCTTCGTTATCACACTCCCCTTTACCATAGTAAATCACATAAGCAAATTCAGTATCAATCTTGTGGTACTTAACCACACCACCAATGATGCAATTTCCGCATTCCTCGCTGGTGACAATTGGTTCTACTACATATTCTGCCCAAATAGCGGGGTCTGAAACTTCAGAAGCATCCCATTTACAATCTTTAACAATCTCTTCTTTTTTGTCTTTTTGGTAATCCTTCTTATCGAGATCATCCTTCGCACAAGAACCTAAAGTAAATAGTATCAATAGAACAAAACTTATTTTCGCTGCGCTCATCATTAGAAATTTAATTAGACTAAAAGTAAATAAATTCTAATAAAGGTGGAAGATTAATATTTGACAATTTTTGTTTGCCATTGCTGATGCCCATTGATTAATGTAAGTATATAAACCCCAGCATTCAATTTTGACAAATCCAGTTCTTGGTTTTGAAAGGCCGGATTATCAATCAGGGTACGTCCCAATTTATCCTGCAACTTTAAATCAAAAGAAAAATCTTTGCTGGTAAGAATAACAACTTTTTCACTTGTTGGATTAGGATAAATTTGAATTTTTCCAAACGGATTTAATTCTTCAATACCATCAATAAGATTTACAGTAATATTGGTGACCACCATGCTGTCGCACATTCCAGTTATTGGATAATTAGTCGTAATAGTTGTATCCGTTGTGTAAATATTTCCCATATAGGGTTCGTTTGAATTGACCGTAACGTTTAACTCTGTAAGAATTTGAGCTTGCACATCAAAGTAAGTAGTTATCAAGCTATCGTAAGCCGCATACTCCGTCGTGAGTGTGATGAATGTATCTTGAAAAATTTCAATTCCATTAAATTCATCCCCAAAGCACCATGTCAATTCTTGACTACCAAATCGCCTTGGCTTTTCGATCGTATGAATAGAATATTCTGTAATGACGGGATCATTGAAATCAAAATAAATGGCCGCTCGATTTTGAATAACTGTGCCAGGAAAATTGCCTTCTTTCTGCTTTATTTTAAATTTAACAAATCCATTTGAGCCGAGATCATCTAGCGACTGATAGGGTAATTGAATATCAGAGAATTCAAATTCGATAATTCCGTTGCCACTTAGATTATAATTATAGTTATGGCTACTTGCTCCTAATCGAATAGTCGCGGGATCTAATGTACCGGGTAATGTGTCGATGATAACTACACGAAAAGCGTAGTCCGTTCCAGTATTTTGAAAACGAATTTGATAATCTATTTCTTGGTCGGCTGCAATAAAATTTTCGTTTCCATAGCCGAGTGGATAGCCAATTTTATCATTGGGATCGTAAGATCCTCGGTTTCTTTGACAATCTATGGAAATGAAAGGATTGCTATCGTTTTCGCCAAAGACTGATACAAAGCCAAGATTAAAATTTCCTGGATCTATGCTACATCCTTCAATTGCAATACTCGGATAATCGTTCCCAGGATGGCCTTGTTCTTGCTGTGCAATCATCCGGACGGTTGAGCCTCCAGCATATTCATCAACGGTCATAGATTGCTGTGGGTCCAACTCAAAATTACCCACTCGAAGAATTACGTCATCCACGATAATCACGTAGTCCAGTGCTTCATCCATGGGACCTGTCCCAACATTTTCAATCGTAAACTGTACAGTATCTCCGATACATTCCGCATTCAATTCTACCCGTGCACCTGACCATGAAGGGTCCTCTTGAAAACAAAGTGAATCAGGGAATATTTGAGCTTGCACGCAATGGTTCTGTCCTAAGACCGTTGAATCGCAATCTAATGTTGCATAAATATGAAAGGAACCGCAATCCCCAACTCCAACGTCACCAATATCAAATATTTGAATTCTTCCATTTTGACCAGTGATAGGAATGGAGGTGGAATCTATTGTTAAAAACAGATCTAAGATGACTTCAACATAAGCATCCTGAGCCCCAATAGTTCCGAGGTTACAATATCGCACCGTGTAATCATTCTGAAAACAACGACGAAGTACCGGCGTGGAAATATCAACTTCGAGTAATGGACAATCTATCAGCGGCTGAATGCCAAAATCAAATTGTACAGTATTGGAACCTGTGCTTAAATCCACATTGAAAGTATCGCAAGCTCCCCAGTAAGCATTGGGCAACTGAACGGCTAGCGTATAATTTTCTTCAAAAGTATTGAGATCATAAACGCCGTTCTCATCAGTTGAACCGTAGAAGTCTTCAGAAGGACCATCAGCGATCACTGTCCAGTTTTCTAAGGCTGTATAATTTTGATCAATCGTACAATCCAAGTCTTCATCTTCAAATACGGTTCCTGCAATATGACTATTGAAGATGCAGCCGTTTTCATCAAATCTCGCAACAAATAAGTTTGTAAAAACGGGTACCCCAAATAAATTTTGAGTAAAGCCTGTTCCAATAAATTCATCCCCGTTTCTAATTATATTCTTCAAACGAACATCTACACTATTGGGAATAATATTTTCCTTTCTGGAAATAAAATTTCCGCTTAGGTTAATTGTATATACTTGAATCTGATTGAAAGTCTGAAGGCAATCTGAAGCGGAATTAGTAAATATTTTAAAATGATTTGATTCTTCAAAGATATGAGTTGCTAATTGTCCCCTACAATTTTCTGGGTCGCCTTCTACCGAGTTGGACCAAAGTAATGTACCAGTTTGACTATAATTTCGATAATTAATTCTATCAAAACCGTTACCTGATGCCACCAATAAATTGCCACTAGAGGTACGCATCATTGTTGATCCAAAAGTTAGCGTCCAGTTCAGGTTTTCAGCAAATATTACCGAACCCGTCAAGTTTACTTTGGACAGAAAAACTTTTGAAGGGCTAAGCGTTCCATTAGCATCGGCAACCCATGAGATACCGAAGAAAACATAACCATCACTTTCGATATGAAATTGCTTTGGACGTTCTTCCCGAGGTATACTTTGTCCAGTTGTCGGGACATCAATAAAATTGAAGTCATATTGAGCAGCGATAGCTCCACTGTTAGTAATTTTAGTAAGAAAAGATTCTTGAACTCCTTTACTTCCAACTGCAATAAATTCACCACTTGAATCTTCCTGAACGTCAGATACGAAATAATTAAAATTAGGATCTGCAATGGTTTGGGTCCAAAGAGTTGTTCCGATGTTATCAACTTTTGTAACTACACCTTGGTATCTCCCATTGAGATCTACTTTTCCGTAATAAAAAATAGTATTTCCGTCGCTTGTGGGAAGTACCCCTGGAGTTAAGGGTTGCGATGGGGCAAATCCAGCATCTGCATTTACCTCCCATATCATTGTTCCATTTGCATCAAATGCTGCATAAAAGATATTCCGAAATGAACCTCCCTTGGAGCCGATGGTAAAAATATTTCCGTTTGCGGCTTGATAATAATTAAACATTGTTTTATAACCATTTCCAGCCAGCCATTTCACCTTTCCGAATTCGTCGATTTTCATTAACCAATTGTCAAGTTTTCCAGCAATAGATATATCGCCCAGCACTAGATGACCAGGCTCGTTCGTCTTAATAATTTTATCGCCTTGATTTACAATGCCATCACCATACATTTCCAATCTCTTTTGTCCGTTGCCAACTCCTTGGGTGGCGATAAGAAAGATTGCGATAAGGACTATTTGTAAATTCTTCATGAGTTAATGTTTTCGAAGTCATCTAAATATACTGCTAATATCCTTTGACAATAGGCCTAAAACAAGTACATTTTTCGTATTTTATCAATCGATTATTTACAATATTTGTTCGTATCTTATTGATATTCAATCATTTTTATACATTTTGATCAATTGAATTGATGTACAATAGCCAACTTCATCAAGTGTTTTTATCACTTTCCTTTCACGATTTAAGAGAAATGGGGAAAATTGTTCAATCTCCTTATTTCAATCAACGAGCCGATGTCATTCGGCTATTCGAGTATTTGATGGGGTTAAAAAAAATCGATCGCGACAATTGGCACCGAGAAAAGATTTTCACTGCAATTTATCCTGCTGAAGAATTTGAGGTTAAAAAACTGCGCCATCTAAGTTCCTTTTTATTAAACCTAATAAAAACGTACTTCAAATTAATTGAACATAAGCTGCATCCGATTGCCGAACAAATGACGCTTTGTCAATCCCTTCGAAATCGAGGATTGCTTCCCAGTTATGAGATACAATGGAATAAACTAACCAAGCTAGTCAAAGCTAATCCACACCAAAACATGACCGCCCATTTAGATCAATTCAACTACTATTTTCAACAGGAAGATTTTAACAATAATCAAAGAATAAAAAGAACGGGATATACCTTTTTATCGGAAACTTCTTTTCACTTAAATGCATTTTTTGCAACTGGAATTTTGCGGCAAGCCTGCATGCAGCTTTCCACTATTCGGCAAAATAAATTACAAGAGCGCAATCCGTTTTTAAAAACTATAATCGAAGAAATTGAATCTGGAAATCTGAATCAGAGCATTTCAGTACAAATTTATTACCATGCTTATATTGCACTTTCAAAACCGGAAGACGAGGCCAACTTTAGTGTCTTGCGAAATCAAATTCAAGAACATTGGAAATCATTCCCACCCAAAGAAATTCGAGATATCTATTTAATAGCCATAAACTTTTGCATCCGACGGTTAAATAAAGGCCATCGGAATTATATAAAAGAAGCTTTAGATTTATATAAACAGGGCTTGGCTGACGAAGTATTGATTGAAGATGGAAAGCTTTCAGGGTTTGACTATAAGAACACACTTCGGCTTAGTTTGGCTTTAAAAGAATTTGATTGGGCCGAAAAATTCCTAGAAATTTATACGCAATATCTTCCGAAAGGGGAACGAGAAAACACTCACCGCTACAATCTCGCTTTTTTTTATTTCAACAAGCCGGACTATGAAAAAGCGATGGATTTATTACGGCATGTAGAATTCAACGATGTATTCAATAACCTAGATGCTAGACGAATGTTGCTCTGCATGTATTATGAACTCAAGGAATATGATGCACTTGAATCATTGCTGGATAGTTTTACGGTGTTTATTCATCGACAAAAAAACATTGGCTATCATCGGAATAATTATCTGAACTTGATAAAATTCATGCGTCGAATTCTTAAGGGAGACTTATTGAATCCAACCAAAAGAAAATTATTAGCGGATAAAATTTTCGAAACGGAATCTGTAGCTGAAAAAGACTGGCTCTTAAAACAAGTTGCTACTAGCTAGCCACCGTCAGAATTAAATCAACTCCCTATCTATTGGCATCCTTGAACGCTTGGTTCAGCATTTTAAAATCCAAGGCGCCATTGTTTTCTTTTAAAAAATCTAGAATGACAATTGCTTTATTCAAGCGGGTTTCAGCTCGTTTAGGCTTAGCAATAATGTAAATCAAACTCCTTTGTTTTCCCATTGTGAGGCTATGGAAAATTTTTTCTCCTTCTGGATCTTGATAGAGTAATTCTGTAAATTCTTCAGGTACCGGGAGGCCGTACTTACTATTATCTTTAGTTAACTTTAATACGCATTGGTCTCCAACTTTCAGGTTTAGCTTTGTGCGAATTTCTTTGTTAACATTAATGAAATAACCTTTGGCTTTGTTAGGCATCAGGGCGCATTGAAATTCAACCGTTCCGTTTAACTGGCAGATCACCCGACGGTTGTCACCTTCGCAGAATTTTTCACCGATGTCTTTAGGCACTGAGAAATGATGTCCCCAGAGATTTGAATTGAAATCGTCAAGTATGCTTTTAAATTCCATAATAAGAGAGTAGAACTATATTTTCGCAGGCTGCACACAGCGCACTACGAATTGTCGAATTTTTCTTTTCTTATCCTCGATATGATGCTTGTGATTATGCTTAACTACACCGACATGTCCGAAATGAACATGAAAGTTAGAATCACCATTAGAAAGCCACATGGTCATATTTTCTCTATCGCCCAACTTTTTTCCTTGCACCCAATTGCTAGAAGAAAAATTTAATTTGTTTTCAGGATCAAATAAATCTAGTTTTTTAGTTTCATCTTGATACCAAGCTTGGCTGTCGACGTTGTCTTCCTTGTCCATTGTGTCTAACTTAATTTCTCCTTTCAGTTTTATCCGTTGCTTATAATACCAAGCGAAAAATTCATCCCATTGACTTTCCGATGGAATATTCCATCCTTCGGGACAAACCTCAGACAAATCTTGTTTTGGATAAAAATTATATTGCTGGCAGATTTCATCTTTTGGTTTGATTGCCTTGCAATAAGAATTGGGAGAAAGATATCTTAAATTTTCTGTCATCCAATTGAGGCCATTCGCTTGATGATAGCTGTATACCTGCTGATCACGAATATCAACAAAAGTATTTTGGGAAAATAATTGGAAGGAGGAAAAAAGGAATGTTAAATAAATTAGGCTCTTCATTTAATTATAACTTTAAAAATGAAAATTTATTTTGATTTATCCTCTCTTCTAAAGTCAATAAAAAGATCGTCGAAATAGATAGGGTCTTCTCCCTCGTGGATACAGAATATATCAATAGGTTGATTTTTCGATCCTAATGGAATATATGCCCGAATGAATAATTTTTCCCATCCTGAATCTTGCCTTTCCTTGACTTCGCCAGACTCTTCATAGTATTGTCCGGACTTACAAGCCAAGCGACCCACTTGCTTTCCTTCGGGGTTATATCGCCAGACAGATATCCAAAGATCCTCATCTCCATCAGCAGCTGGAATTTTATAACTAAGTCCGAATTTATTGGAAGCATCTAATTTGACACTATGTTGATGGGAATGCGCGAAGTCCGTGGATTGTAATTTTCCGCCGCCGAATCTTCGATCACGGTCCCAGAGGTATTGCTTCCCTTGATATTGCACGACTTTCTCAGCATTACATCGAATATCTTGTTGTTTGGTCTTATGAAATCCTCCAAAAAGATAAATCACACCAACAATCAAGGAGAATGCTACGATACTTCCCAGCATTTTTCTTACCGTTTTATAAAATCCTTGACGTTGTTCCTCATTTTGAAAGCTATTCATTGATTCCTTCTTTAGGGAAAACGAATTTATATCTTTAGGGCCAGAAGAAAAAACGCAATGGTATTTAGTAGTATTCATTTCCTACTTTATTTTTTACCGATCTTTTTAGTGATCTATTTTTTCCTGCCGAAGTCTGGGAAAAATGGGTTCGCCTTATTGGCTTCTATCTTGTTTTATGCTTGGGGCGCACCAACCTTCATCGTACTCATTCTCTTTTCAATTCTAATCGACTTCTACTTGGTTAAGTTATTTGATCAATCCATTGGAAAACTACGTCGAGGAC
>CALGJW010000372.1 GCA_937930025.1 uncultured Saprospiraceae bacterium
CACAACTTTTTCATATTCAATGGTAGGATCGAATGCTCCAAAAGTTGACATATCAAAAGTCAAAGTTTCCCATGCATTTGAAGTTGTGGTGTTTACTGCTACTTCCGCAAAGACGGTAGGATTACCGTTAGCATCAGGAGGGGAATCAACATCTTCTATTTTAAATAGTATAGGCGAATCAACATTAGGCGACCATACATTTATAGAAATAGTGTTGCCACCGGAAAAGTCAATTGGTGCGGCCAAATTCATAGAAGCCCCTGCCCAAGTTTGTGCTCCATCTGTTTTGGAAATATGCCAAACTGTTGCACTTGTATTATTTCCAGTTGCATCAGGGTTAGCGATTATCGCCGTTGGAATAGCTCCAAAACTGACATCACCAAATCCTTCAGGACTGTAATCAATGGATGCTGATTCAAAATCAATCGGCAAAACAGGACTATTGACAACAACAACAGCATCTACTTCAAAATCATCAAAATAAAATGGAAGGTCGTTAATAAAAGGTGTGTTTCCAAAGTCAGGGAAAACAACAATTCTTTCATATTCAATTGCAGGGTCAAATGCTCCAAAAGTTGACATGTCAAAAGTCATAGTTTCCCATCCTGCCATAATGGTACTGCTGATTAGAACTTCTGCAAAGACGGAAGGATTACCATTAGCATCAGGTGGAGAATCAAGATCCTCAATTTTCACCTGAACAGGTACACCGGCAAAATCTGACCAAAATTTTAATTTAATGGTATTACTCATTGAAAAATCAATCGGTGTTGCCAGATCAATAGAAGCACCTGCCCATGTTTCGGAGCCTATTGGTTTGGTAACATTCCATACTGTAGCACTTCCATTATCAGTATCCACATTGGGGTTCGCATTAATAAGCGTAGTGGCATTTCCAAACCCAGCAGGATTGTAAGCGGTGACTGTAGACTCAAAATCAAGTGGCAATGATTGGGCTACCAAAGAATGATTCAGTAAGAAAACAATCAAAAAAGAAAATACTTTTGTAATGTTTCGTAACATAAGTTTAGTATTAAATAAAAATTAAAATAATTGAGATAATTTCTTTTGAAAAACCACCAAATTGGTTGATTTGGATATAGCTTGGTGATTACTAACTCAAGTATAGGAGCAAGTTCGCATCAAATATATAATTAATATCTTAAATTGCGAAGCATAAAAATAAAGGAGTTTCCCATTTTGAAGGAGGATCTGTTATATGGAATTGAAAGTTTAGATTAATAAAACCGTAAATACAAGCCTTTCACAATGATCATTACTCGTAAATTCAAAACAGGAATAAATTCAAAACAGGAACCTATAAGTGAACAAAGAGTAGCTTGGCAATCCCAAATCTTTCATGATACCGAAAGAATTCAATAGCATAACAAAATGCCTGTCGTCAATAGCTGGTACTTCAGCTAGGCACAATTTGAACACCTGCTATCCTTCACATGCGCTCGCTAGGCTGCGCTCAAAATTAAATATTGAACTTTATTTAACTTAGCTAAACAGTGTATGGAGGAAACTTTCCACGCTAAACTCTTTGACCTTAAATTTGTTAATTTTGCAGGAGTTAAGCTATTAAAAATCAATAAAAGACTTAGCGCTTAGTGCGCATTAAGAAAAAAGACCTAACACAAAAATGATAAAACTTTTTCGAGGAATGAGAATAAATTCGCTTAATACAGGAAAGGTAAGAAACTATTTAATTTATGCTTTCGGAGAAATCCTACTCGTTATGATTGGGATTTTATTAGCATTACAAGTTAATAATTGGAATCAACAGCGAATTGAAAAGAAAAAAGAATCCAAGGCTTTAATTGATTTATTTGAAGAATTTAAACTAAACAAGCAAAGAATAGAAGAAAAGCAATCATTAAGATTCGCAGTTGTTCCTAAACTAAGAAAATACATTAATCTAGTAGCAAAAGGTGAGGCGAACTATAAATCATTTGAAGTATTCCATTCCTCAGAATATATCATAGGAATGACAAATCCATCATATGGCGTCATCGACGCTTTGATTACTTCTGGCGAATTAAATTTAATATCAAATGATTCTTTAAAATATTTATTAGCTGACTGGAAAGACCAAGCTGGAAATCTATATGAAAATGAACAAATACTATGGAATGCAACTATAGACTACATTGATTATTGTCAACAATTTATGATTGACCCTAGACAAAAATGGAAAGACTGGGACGCGAAGGATATGGAGGACTCCTTCAATCTTTTAATATCAAAAGTTGCCTATAGAAATAAATTAGTTTCCTATGAAAGTTGTAACAAAGTTATCATTGAGGAATGTAAACTAGTACAGGAATCCATTGAAAAAATTATAAAAATTCTTAAGGCGGAGATAAAAAAATAGCAATGAAGATTTGGATAATTCTCCTAATAATAAGGACAATTTTGAGTTGTCAGTTCGAGCATAAAGTAAATAAGGATTTAATTGAACATTATGCAACAAGAGAATTGAAAAATGAATTAAAGTATAAAAATGAAAAGCTGGAAGGTGTTCAAAAAACCTACTATAAAAAAGGCAGTTATACTGGATTTCATAGCGAAAGGAAAATTTCAAAAATAGGGATTCTAAATTCAGATGAAAACGAAATCGGCAATTGGAAATTCTATGATGAAAATGGGAAACTAACAGATGCTCTATTTTTTGATAATGGAAAGATTGATAAAATACACTATAAGTTTAAAGAAGATTTTCAATATTCTGAT
>CALGJW010000373.1 GCA_937930025.1 uncultured Saprospiraceae bacterium
TGATAGTACAACCTTTGTCATTACAACTTTGATTCAGGGTGAAACTGTTTTCAATACGCTAAATACTTGTGATCCGCTTCAAGTTGGTTTTGATACAACTACTATAGCGGGGCCGGTTTGTGATACAACGTTAATAACTGAATATATCTTGACGATTATTCCGCCGGTTACTATTAATCAAAATTCTTGCGATCCAGCTACAGTTGGAATTGATACTATTTTCTCGACAACACCACAAGGATGTGATAGTACAACCTTTGTTATTACAACTTTGATTCAGGGTGAAACTGTTTTCAATACGCTTAATACTTGTGATCCACTTCAAGTTGGTTTTGATACAACAACTATAGCAGGACCAGTTTGCGATACAACTTTGATTACAGAATATATCCTGACGATTATTCCGCCGGTTACTATTAATCAAAATTCTTGCGATCCAGCAACTGTTGGAATTGATACTATTTTCTCGACAACACCACAAGGATGTGATAGTACAACCTTTGTCATTACAACTTTGATTCAGGGTGAAACTGTTTTCAATACGCTAAATACTTGTGATCCGCTTCAAGTTGGTTTTGATACAACTACTATGGCGGGGCCGGTTTGCGATACAACTTTGATTACAGAATATATCTTAACCGTTATTCCGCCTACTTTATTTTTCAACACTTCTTGCGATCCTTTAGCTGTAGGTATTGATACTATATTCGAAACTACTCTTATTGGATGCGATTCCCTAATCATAACAGAAACTTCCCTTCAAGTCTGTGGAATTGATACGATATATGCCAGTAGTTGCGACCCATTACAAGTAGGAACCACAATAGATACAACTTTTAATGGCGGAGCTCAACAAGTGGAAGTCACGATAACATCACAAGTTTTTGAAAGCATCATTTTCACCAATTCTTTCGTATGTGATCCTATGTTAGTAGGAGTAGATACCACATTTGATATTAATCAAGATGGTTGTGATAGTCTTACAATTGTAAATTCAATATTATCGAATCTAGATACGATCTATTTTAATAATTGGACCTGCGATGCAAATGAAGTAGGAATTACTGAGATATTGGTTCCTGGAACCCCTTGTGATATTTTAGAAATTACAAGCACTTCTTTTTACGATTGTACTCCAACTGAAATACAAATAGAAACTTGTGATTTAGATTCTGTTGGAATTTTTCAAGATACCATTCCAAACGTTGTCAATCTTGATAGCGTTATTATCACCACTGTAATTATCACTCCTCCGGATACCATGTACCAACAGGGCTTTAGTTGCAACCCATTAGATACTGGAGTAATAATTACTCAATTTAATACTCAAGGCGATTGCCAAATGTTTTTGGTTGAAACCATTGGTTTATTAGAAAGCAACTTTGAAGAAATAATTAGTACTAGTTGTGATCCAAATGAATGGATTGACACTACGATAAATTTAGTTAATCTAAATGGATGTGATTCTATTATTCATTTCCAAATAATTCCTGCTTTGCCGTCCTTTTCTATTTCACATGAAGTGACTTGTGATCCAGCAGAGATTGGAATGGACACAATTGAAATTCTTACCGGTTTTGATGGTTGTGATAGCCTTGTGATCGTTGAGACCGTTTTCAATTTGCTAGCTAGTGAAGTCGAAGTGCAAGAAATAATATGCGAAGGGGATCAAGGAATAATTGCAATATTACCTTCAGAAGGAACGGCACCTTATCTATATAGTATAAACAATAGTGCATTACAATCAACAAATGTATTTGGAAATCTCGATGCCGGAGTTTATCAAATTCTTGTAGAGGATGCGGAAGGTTGTTTTGAAGAATTAGAAATTACCATGGAACCAACTAATTCGATTTCGGTAGTTCTTCCAGAAGACGTTGAAATCAGTCTAGGCGACGAAGTTTATATTCAAGCATTGACTAATATAAATATCGATACATTCATGTGGACTAGTCACTATGAATTGAGTTGTTTAGATTGTTTTAATCCAAATGTTCAACCTTTGGCAACCACACAAGTAGGAATCACAGTGATTGATGAAGATGGTTGTGAAGCTGAAGATCGAATGACAATAGTTGTGAAAAAAGATGAGGGTGTATACATACCAAATGTATTTTCACCGGACAATGATGGCAACAATGATCAGTTTATAATCTTCGCAGATGAAAGTGTGGAATCAATAGATCGAATGTTGATCTTTGATCGATGGGGAGAATTAGTTTTTGAAAATGAGGATTTTGAACCAGGAGATTATGCAGCAGGATGGAATGGAACATTTAATGGGAAAGCGCTGAATCCTGCGGTTTTTGTTTATATGATTGAGGTAACCTTTATTGACGGAAGAACTGAATTATATTCGGGAGATCTCACTTTGATAAGATAAAATCTCCCGAAATATTTAAAGGCATCTTAAGCTTTATTTACAGATGGAATTGAATATCTCTGAATAAAATTTGTCATTTCTTCCACCATTCCTGGAGATCCAATTACAATAGTTGATCTTTCATGCAATTCTTTTGGAGCTAACTCCATGATTCTTTCCAATCTTGTATTAATTGCACTACCTCCTGCTTGTTCAACGATAAAGGCAAGTGGATTACATTCGTATAACAATCTCAATTTTCCTTGAGGATACTTTCTTGTATTAGGATAAAGGAATATTCCCCCTTGAAATAAAATCCTGTGGATATCTGACACCATTGAGCCAATGTATCTCAATCTTAAATTCAGATCAGAACAATGGTCAATATATCGACGCATATCTACGTCGAATTTCAAGTAATATCCTTGATTGACGGAATAGTACCCTCCTCTATCTGGAATTTTAATATCTCGATGAGAAAGACAAAATTCTCCGATGGATGGATCAAGTGTAAATCCATTTACGCCTCTTCCCGTTGAATAAACCATAATGGTTGAGGTTCCATAAATCACATAACCAGCTGCGACAAGGTCAGTTCCATTTTGTAAAAAATCTCCAATATCACAAGGTCCAGAAGGATCGCTCTTTCGACGATAGATGGCGAAGATTGTTCCTACAGAAACATTGACATCAATGTTGGAGGAACCATCCAGTGGATCGAACAATACCACGTATTTGGCATTCTTAGATCCTACGCTTGGGATTTCAATAAAGTTCTCCAATTCTTCAGAAGCAATACCACAACATTCTCCACTGTTTTTCAAACAATCGATTAGTTTGTCGTTAGCATACATGTCCAATTTTTGAACTTCTTCTCCAGATGAGTTGGATGAACCCTCCACTCCGAGGATATTGACTAATCCAGCTTTATTTACCTCTCGATTGACAATCTTTGCTGCTACACCGATATCTCGTAAAAGTCCAGTCAGCTCCCCAGAGGCATAGGGGAAATCTTTTTGACGATGAATAATAAATTCGTCAAGGGTCACAATTCTGCTCATTGTTAGGCTAATTATTTGGTACTAAGTTAGGTAGCAGCAAAGATAATCCAAATCTTGGTCCAAATTGGTCTCCCTGACCTAAAAGCTTACCTTTGGGCCGCAACAAAGGCAGATTTCATTGGTTTTACATACAGACAAGGTGCAAGAAAATTGAAAGAACTCGTTTACCTCAATAAATTCTTTAAAAAATACTCTGGGAAACTACTCCTAGGCATCCTCTTCGTGTCTCTTTCTAACTATTTTAGGGTTTTACAACCCAGAGTAATCCGGGAAGCATTGGATCTGGTCATCGATAATTTAGGGGTTTACAACCTATATAACGGATCTACTCAGCAAGCCAGCCTTTTTTCTCAGATTGGTACCACTTTAATAATATTCGGTGGTCTTGTTTTGCTATTTGCTTTTATGATGGGAGTCTTCATGTATTTTATGCGACAGACCATAATAGTCATGTCTCGACTCATCGAATATGATTTGAGAAAGGAGTTATTTGAAAAATATGAAAGTTTGTCTTCCAGTTTTTTCAAACAACATAATACAGGAGATTTGATGTCCAGAATTTCTGAGGATGTATCCAAAGTAAGAATGTACGTCGGTCCTGCTTTGCTCTACGGAATTAATTTGGTTTCTCTTTTTGTTATGGTGATTTGGTCTATGTTACAAGTTAGTCCTGAATTGACTTTGTACGCACTAATGCCCTTACCAATTTTATCTATTTCCATTTACTATGTGAGTAATTTGATCAATAAGAAATCTGAACAGATACAGATACAGCTTGCGGAATTAAACAGCACTTCACAAGAAGTTTATTCTGGAATCAGGATGATAAAATCCTATGTTCAGGAAATCCCAATGATAAAATTTTTCCGAGATCAAAGTCAAGATTACTTGGTAAAGTCTTTGGGTCTTGCCAAAGTTAATGCACTATTTTTTCCACTAATGCTTTTGCTTATTGGAGCGAGTATAATCATCACAGTCTATGTTGGTGGTTTGCAGGTAGTGAGCGGTAGCATTTCTCCTGGGAATATCGCTGAATTCGTAATTTACGTTAACATGCTAACTTGGCCGGTTACAGCCATTGGTTGGATAGCCTCCATAGTTCAGCAAGCTTCTGCTTCTCAAAAGCGAATCAATGAATTCCTTAAGTTAACCCCTGAAATTGAGAATTTAGGAACCAATAAAACGCCAATAAAAGGAAAACTTGAATTTAAAGATGTAACATTTGTATATCCTGATTCAGGAACCGTAGCACTTAAAAATGTTAATTTCACTCTAAAGCCAGGACAAAGATTAGCCATCCTAGGAAAGACTGGATCGGGTAAATCCACCATTGCAGAATTATTAGTTCGAGCCTACAATATTGAAAAAGGAGCTATTCTTATTGACGAAACGCCCATTCAGGATTTTGAACTTAATCATCTGAGAAAAAGAATCGGGTATGTACCTCAAGATGGGTTTTTGTTTTCCGATACTGTAGCTGGAAATATCTCTTTTGGAAAGCCTGATGCTAGCCAAGATGAAATAGAGCAATTTGCCAAATTCGCCGCAGTGCATGATGATATTCTTCAGTTGGATCAGGGCTACCAATCTATGGTTGGTGAAAGAGGTGTAACATTATCTGGAGGTCAAAAGCAACGTGTTTCCATCGCCAGAGCTCTTATTAAAAAACCAGAAATAATTATTCTCGATGATTGTTTGAGCGCTGTAGATACTAATACTGAACAACAAATTTTAAATGCCTTTAATACAGTATTAGCCAATAAAACTACAATCATCATTACACATAGAATATATGCTCAATTAGGCTTTGACCATATCATTGTTTTAGATGAAGGAAAAATGGTGGAACAAGGAAGTCATAGCACGCTTTTGAAGCAAAAAGGCTTTTATTTTGAGCTATTCGAACGCCAAAAGGCGGAAGAAGCTGAACAACCTTCTTAAACTTAAAGCTTCACTGCATTATTATATTTATCCCATCTTTTTTGGTAATACCATTCTAAAAGGTATTTTTGTTATAGTCCTTGACATTAAAAATCAATAAAAGTGGATAACGAGAACAACTACCGCAAATCGGACAGTGTTTATTCCAAGAAAGTACGAGCAGGAAAGAGAAGAACGTATTTTTTTGATGTCCGACAAACTAAGGGTAATGACTATTACCTTACTCTTACCGAGAGCACCAGACGATTTAATGGTGATGGATATGATAGACATAAGATATTCCTCTATAAGGAAGATTTTAATCGTTTCATGTCAAACTTGGGAGAGGCAGTCGATCACATTAAAAATGAACTGATGCCCGATTATGATTATGACGAATTTACAAGACGTCATGAAGAATGGGAGGAAGCAAACAAAAACAACCTAGAAAACGGTGAGTCTGGCACTAGTGAACCTGAAAGTGATGGAACTTTCAACAAGGCAGAAGTGAAAGATGAAGAAGATATGTCTTGGTAGTTATCAACAATGAATAAAAAAAGGGAATCTGATTTAGTCAGATTCCCTTTTTTAGTTAGTATGAAAAGTACACTAATTATTGTTGAATAAATACTTTCCTAATATCTGTCCCATTGGCCGATGTGATCTCTAATAAATATAATCCAGTGGTCATTCCCTTTGGAAGATTTAACTCAACTTTTTGTTGACCGTCCTCCCCCATTTCTTCACGAAGCATCCTACGTCCTGCAAGGTCTACAAGATTTAATGAAAATACTGGATTATCCTTTTTACTGCTTATAGTAATCTGAGTACTGGCTGGATTTGGATAAATTTCTAATTCGAAATTTTCAGCAACAGTTCCTATTTCATTTGGTGAAACATAAGGCTGACTACTTGAAGTGGTCTGTACCGTACGAGTAAGTGTTATAGTATTATTCCCTGGTTGTACATCACCTAAAAGTGGCCTGGCGATTACTGTATGGGTAATTATTGTACCATCTGGTGTGCTAGCCGGAATATCAACAAAGAAATTCAAAAATTCACATTCGAACCAGCTCAAATCTGCATACAACCAGCTGGCTGATCGAGTAACCGGATCATAACTATCAGCTCCATTAGCCGTTGGATCAAAGGTCACAGCTGGATCATGTATCAATTCAATTCTACCATTGATTGTTTGTGGAGAATAATTACAATATTGAGTCTGAATAGTCTGACTCTGCCCACTATAAGCTCCCGCAGCTTGTCCAGTTAAGTATAAATTAAAGTTCGTTAAGTAGTCCAAGAAAAAATAATTATCCGAACTAACAGTTGAAGTATCTAGGCTGGAAACTTCTATCGTTTGGAACCCGGGACAAAGCACAAAGTATGGCTCTGGGACAACAACCGAAATTTCATATGATCCCGTATCCACTAAAAACTCATAATAGCCAAATTCATCTGTATAGGTAACTAATCCTATAGGAGCTAAGTTAACTTCGATATCTTCAACCAGAACTAATTCTGGATCTATAGGATTACAATTCCCATTTTCTCCGTCGTCGAAAACATTCCCAGCAATAATTATTTTACAAGATAAATCCGCAGTGACTTCAACAGAAATTACTTCCTCACAACCATTACTTTGGCCACCTGATACTGTCACTTCGTAAATTCCAGCAGCAAGTTGATCAACACTTTCTCCGGTTCTTCCGTTGCTCCATAAAAACATTGGGTCCGGTATCCCTTGTTGCGTAACCCAAGCCATTCCATTCGCATCATTACAAATAGATTGCTCGA
>CALGJW010000374.1 GCA_937930025.1 uncultured Saprospiraceae bacterium
TCAAGGAGCTCTAAATAGTCACAAAATGTTAATTAAATCGTTTGAGTAGTATATTAGATCAGCTTGACGTAGCGAATACTTATTGACAAATCCATCAGAATTAATTAAAACCAAATACCACAATGCATCGAAGTAAGATCCTATACGTACTTACCTTATTGTTATTTCCATTCATATTGGCCGCACAATCTCAAACCATTAAAGGGGTTGTGAAGGATGCTGACACGGAAGAACTATTAATCGGAGCAACGATTCAAGTTGAGGGTACCGATTTGGGAACAGCTACAGACATTGATGGAAGCTTTACTATAGAGAATGTTCCTTCAAATAGCACATTAATCATTTCTTATACTGGATATGAATCAATCTCTCAAACGCTAAATGGAGAAACTAACATTGAGCTTTTGTTATCAGCTGATACTGAAATTCTCGAAGAAGTGGTAGTCGTAGGATATGGAAAACAAAAGAAAAAGCTTGCCACTGGTGCGATCTCCAAAATTTCTGCAAAGGATTTAGAAGGCTTTGCGGTTTCTGATGTGAATAGTGCATTAGAGGGGCAAGTGACCGGATTGATGGTAAATGAATCTTCTGGTCAACCCGGAGCTGGGAAAGTTATTCTAATCAGAGGAATTAGCACTAACGGTGATAATTCTCCACTTTTTATTGTCGATGGTCTTCAAGTTGGAAACATAGATAATATTAGTCCTGGTGATGTGGAGTCCGTGGATGTCTTGAAGGATGCAGCTTCTTGTGCGATTTATGGAGCACGTGCTGCCAATGGAGTCGTAATCATAACCACCAAAACTGGAAAAAATAAGGAAGGAGGAACAATTACTTATGAAGGAAATATTAACAATTCTCAACCTTGGAGGTTACCAACCATGTTGGGATCAGCAGATTATGTAGCACTTACACGTGAGAAATATGAAAACTCAAATCAAACAAGCTCTTTGGAAACTTTAGATTTTCCTAAAGTGGGAGATCCTCTTCCGAATAACACCAATTGGATGGATGAGATTTTTGCACCTGCTTCAGTGGTGAATCATAGACTTTCAGCTAAAGTGAAAAATGCCTACGTCTCTTTAGACTATTGGGATCAAAACGGAGTAATTGGAGGAGAGAAATCAAACTACAAAAGATATTCAGTTAGACTGAATTCTAAGAAAGAAATTAACAAGTATATCACCATTGGAGAAAACGCAGCTTTCTTCAGAGTAGAAAATCAAAACATTGGAACAAACAATGCTTTTGGTTCTGTTCAGATTGATGCTTTTGCGTATGATCCACTTACTGCTGTTTACAACGAGAATAAGCAATATGGATTTGAGCAATCGGAATGGGTGAAAAAAGAATATGTCAATCCTTTAAGTAGACTATTTATTTCCGGCGGAGCAGGACATGGTGATAATTTTGCAGGTAATGTCTATTTAGAGATCAAACCTTTTAAAAATATCACATTGCGTTCCGATGCTGGTATTGAAACAGGATGGTTTAATTTCAGAAACTTTACACCAGAATATGCTTTCCATGATGCTTTTGTAAATGTTACCAACGACGTCGTTCAAGGTGCTGGAAATTACAGAAGTACCCAGGTTGAAAATTACATTAAGTACAATAACAAATTCGCTGGAAAGCATAATGTAGATTTAGTCTTAGGGACATCCTTTCGAGCCTCAGCCAGTCAACAGTCCGGGGGAAGTACCTCAAATATTCCAGCTGCTGTGCAGTTTAATGATAACTGGCAATATCTTGACGCGGGCGTTGATTCAACTGATTTATCCTTTGGAGGAGCGGGTGTAGATTATGCGTTGATTTCTTATTTCGGAAGAGTGCAGTATGATTTTGAAGAAAAATATTTGATGACTGCTACTTTGCGTCGAGATGGTTCTTCCAATTTTGGAATCAATAACCGATGGGGTGTATTCCCTTCTTTTTCCGCAGGTTGGGTTTTGTCAAAAGAAAACTTTTTTCAAATCAAGCCTATCACTTTCATGAAAGTCAGAGCAAGTTGGGGACTTAATGGTAATGATAGAATTCGTCCCTTGAGCTTTGCTTCAACTATTCAAAATGTATTTACCTATGCCTTTGGTACAGATAACCAACTGCTACAAACCGGGGCCGCTTTGGCAACTCCGCCAAACCCGAATGTGAAGTGGGAAGAGTCCTCTCAATTTGACATTGGCTTAGAAGTAGAATTTTGGGAAGGAAAAATGAATTTGGATGCAGACATTTATAGAAAGGATACTAAGGACCTACTAATGTCTGAGACTATTCCTGGATTTATTGGAGCAACAAATAATCCTATCAGTAATCTTGGCTCAATTAGAAACCAAGGAATTGAGATTGGTTTAGGAAATAAATTCAATATCAAAGACCTTAAAATAAATACGAGACTATCTTATACACATTTCGAAAACGAAGTACTCAATGTTGCTGGAGAAACAGGATTTATACAAGGCTGGAACTGGCCAGTTAGAAATACCTCGATCACAAGAATGACAGAAGGATTTCCTGTTGGACATTTTGTAGGATATCAAACCAATGGAATCTTTCAATCTCAAGAAGAAATTTTTTCACATATCAATTCTAATGGTGACCCTTTACAACCAAATGCA
>CALGJW010000375.1 GCA_937930025.1 uncultured Saprospiraceae bacterium
CCTAGGCCGATGCCAGCATAGGCTGTTGTTTTATTCCAGGCGAAATCTCTGAACAATAATGTGGTTAAATCAATCATGTGATGTTGATGGTAGAACTTATATTTGGTACTGATCGTTGATTCTAAATAATTCAAATGATAAGAACGATCTTGTCTAATATATTCTTTAGTTATAGCTTCATAAGAAAATACTCTTCTATTATTGGAATATCTTACACCAATTGCCATTCGCCAATTTTTTCTAAATTTCTTAGTGATTCGCAAATCAAGCATATACGATATTAAAGATTTAGTATGGTCTATTTGAAAAAACTGATCTTCCCAACGCGTATCATTAATAATGGAATGATTCGCACTACCTATTCCCATTCCAACTTCAAGTGCCCACGATCTTGAAAGAATAGTATCTAATTCAGTAAGGGCAAATTTCTCTGTTAATAAAAGAGAATCAAGCAGGAATAGTTTGTCTTTCTCAATGAAAGAAGTCGTTTTCATTTGCAAAAAGGACAACAATGATATTTGTCTTTCCCGGATTTGAATTGGACTTATTTGATCTTGGATTTGTCCATCTTGAATGCTTGAATTTACTTTTGTCAAAGAAGATTTGATTTCCGTATTTTGAGTTAAGTTAGACTTTTTAACTGTAGTAAGACTATTTCTTTTTTTATCTAAAATTTGCTGATTGGCAACTTCGGTAGCTAGAGGTTTGTTTAGACTTTTATTTTCAAGACGATGAATATCGTTTGTTTCTTTATCTAATTTTGTTCCAGTTTCGATTGATTCTTGAATAGGTAGATTGTTAGTTTTAGTATCGCTAGAATTTACTCCTTGACTTAAAGTTTGGCCGGGTTGATTTGATTTGTTTGACTCAAAAGAAAGTGTTTTGTCGACAGATTCGTTTTGGGCAATGATTGCATTTCCTACGACGACCTCTTTTTTCGTTGGGCTATAGATATTGCTGTTTCTACTAATTAAAATACTAATAATTAGCAGCAAGGCAGCGATGCCCAGAAAGTACCAAAAAAAGAATCTACGTTTCCTTTCCTTCTTTGGAAATCCATCCCGATTATAAAGCTCATCCCAAGACTGTTTCTTGTTGATCGGAGCTTTAAGATTATCCAATTTGTCGTAAATTGATTTAGGCACCTTTTTCATAATTCCTTAACTTGTTAGGATTAGTTTTTTTAAGTTTCTCTTGAATCTGTTGTTTTGCTCTGGTCAAATAGGAGCGTGAAGTTCCTACGGAAATATTTAGCATTTTTGCAATTTCTTTGTGGCTCTAACCATCGATTTCATATAAGTTAAAAATCACTCTATACTTGTCTGAAATTTCTGAAATGGTCTTTAAAAGGTCTTCAGCTTCTAGTTGAGATAGAATATTTTCACATTCAGCATAGTCCAGATTTAGATCATCGATTTGAACGAATTCCATTTTTCGTTTTCTGCAATGACTAATACTTTCTCTGATTGCTATGGTGGTAATCCAAGTATTAAAAGCTGCTTTTTTTGGGTCAAATTTATCTATATTATTAAATGCTTTAAAGAATACATCTTGCAAAATATTTTGCACATAAAATGAATCATTGACATATCGAAAAATGACAAAATAAAGTTTGTCAACGAATAAGTTGTAAAGCGCTTTTTGCGCTTTATACTCCTTTCGTTGACAAGCTAAAATAATAGATGTTATGTCTTTTTTCAATGTTATTTTTAATTTTGAAAGACGGTGTAATTGTTATCAAGGTCCTCAACTCCTTCGACGAAATCAACTGGTATATATCTGCATCCATTGGTTGAAGTTGGCTCGCCATTCTCTGGCGATTCATCACCACTTGAGGTACATTCGTAATCGTTTGGCCCACTAAGTTCAAGGACATACTCGCCAGTATTCAAATTAGTAAAATATAAGTTTCCACCAGAATTACTACCAGTTGTGTAAATTATACTTCCTGTAGGTAAGTTATCATTGCCTCTTAAATATAATTTTATAGTATGATCGTAATTTGGAGTATCTCCGACACCATCGCCATTGGTATCTTCTCGGATTTGACCGGATATAGATGGAATGTTATCATAAGTAAAGATCCAGAAATTGGCTCCAATCATCTCATTTCCTTCCGTTATAGTAACCGGTATTACATTTGGAAGTGGCTGCGGTCCACTGCTATTTGAAAATCCATAGTAAGATTCAAATACACCGGAGTTTTCCCTCAAAATAACTCCATAATTTCCGATAGCCAGATCGTCATCAAAGGTAAAACTACCATCTGAATTAGATTCCGTTGAATATAGAATTGGGCCAGTGATGAATCCGTTACTATCTCGCTCATAAATATCAACGGTGACAATAAGATCCGCCGCTAAATCAGGTTGTCCATCACTTGTAATATCTTCAAGAATTTTTCCAGCTAAACTAGCCGGTCCGTCAGTTTCAGTATTGGAGTGAACATATATATTGTCTTGATCAAAGGTGACTATTTCCGATAAATTTACTGGTATAAATATACATAATCCATTATTAAACGGTTCTCCTGGTTCTTGGCTTTGATCCATACTATTCACACAAAAACTTGGAGTTGATGGAGATCCAATAAAATAAATAACATACGCTCCATTAGGGATATTATTAAATTCATAAGACCCATTTTCATCGCTATAGTCCCATGCTATAAGATCACCACTAGGAACACCATTTGACGCTCGTTCATATAATTCAAGACGTTGATCTGATAAGGGTAAATCACCTATCAAATCCATGTTAATATCTTCAAGTGTATAACCTGATATTGATTGTGCTGTTGGAACAATCTGGATTTTGAAAGCAACAAAATCATTTCCGTCATCCGCTTCATCTGGATCTATACTTATCTGAATCAGTTCATTTTCCATTGTCTCGTTGATATCTCCATCTGGTGTATGATCAATTCCA
>CALGJW010000376.1 GCA_937930025.1 uncultured Saprospiraceae bacterium
TCGGCTTCTACTTCAATTCCATTTCCTTTTTTTGCATGCTCAATTTCAACTTGGTCGCATTTTTCAAGACGGGTGTATTTGTGATTTGCGAGATTGCCATTAAATAATTTTGGACTATCAAAAGGAACCCTCCATTTTGGAAAATCTTCGATAATCGTTAAGCCCATATATTTTTTGGTAGCATCCGCTTGAGGAACAATTTTCATTCCTCCTCCAGCATAATTACAAATCCCACAATTTATCGTATACACTTTCTTTTCTACCAAGCTGTCATTAAATCGAATCTTTAATTTTGGTGATTTAAAGGTCCAGATGTTTTTCATCACCAACCAAAAGTATAGCCACTTTCTTCTTGAGCGATTATTATAATTTTCTGCTAACCTTACAATGTGAGCATCATAGGCCAACCCAACAATGTTGATAAAAAATCTATGAATGGTTTGATCTTTTTGACTTACTGAAACCTTTCCGATACTATGTAAAATGAATTTTCCCTTTTGTAGCATAGTCACCCAAGCATGAGTTTTTTTGGGGATCTTATGAGTTCTAGACCAGTCATTTCCAGTGCCAAAAGGAAGTAGGGCATATTTTATTTGTTCCACGGGAAGGATCTTTTGAGTAAATAGACCATTGATGATTTCATTGTTAGTACCATCTCCTCCAACCCCAGCGATTTTGGAAAATCCTAATCTTATCCCTTCTTCCACTAATTCATTTGCGTGGTTCCGAGATTGAGTTATTCGAAACTCAAAATCCAGACCAGCTTTTTTGAGTTGGTCGGCCATTTTTAGCCAAGCTTGGCCCAATCTAGCTCCTCCCGCCATTGGATTTACAATAAGCCACCAGCCTTCCTTTTTATCTACTCTCAAATTTCTATTATATTCATGACTTCCTTATTATCTTAAATAGTTTTGCTCAATCTTAACAACTGTCGATAAATAATTGAACTCAATAGAAAAGGTAGGTTAAATTAGCAAATCATTTCCCAATTTAGTGGCAGATATCAATATATGGAAGTTCTTAAAGTAGAAAACATTACGAAAAGCTATTCTGGCAAACAAGCAGTTCGAGGGGTAAGTTTTACCATTAAGGAAGGCGCCATCTTTGGTTTACTTGGACCTAATGGAGCAGGTAAAACCTCTATTATCAGAATAATAACGACGATTACAGCAGCCGATGAAGGTTCCGTCTATTTTTGTGGAAATCCACTAAATGAACGCCATCCTGAACAAATTGGTTACCTCCCTGAAGAGCGCGGATTGTATAAAAAGATGAAAGTTGGAGAGCATTTGCTTTATTTGGCCAGACTAAAAGGGCTAAGTAAAAGCGAAGCCAAGGAAGCTTTGGACTATTGGATGAAGAGATTTGAGATTGCTGATTGGTGGAAAAAAAAGGTGGAGGAGTTATCAAAAGGAATGCAGCAAAAGATTCAATTTATTTCTACGGTTATCCACAAACCCAAACTACTGATCCTTGATGAACCTTTTTCAGGATTGGATCCAATAAACACCAATTTGATCAAGTCTGAGATAAGACGATTAAGAGATGAAGGAACAACCATTATTTTTTCGACCCATAGAATGGAACAAGTTGAAGAAATTTGCGAAGAGATTGCCTTGATAAGCAATGGGAAAAAAATACTTTCTGGTCATGTTGATGAAATAAAAGAACGCTTTAAAGAAAACAACTTTGAAGTTGAAATGGATTCTACTGATAGTTTAGATATTTCTGGGTTTGGAAATATTATTAGTCAAGATGGAAAGCGATTTATTTTTCACTTAGCCGAAGGAAAAAACAGCTCTGACCTTTTGTTGCATATACTCAACCAAGGCCGTCAAGTTAAATCCTTTAGAGAAATTCTTCCCACCTTAAATGAAGTCTTCATCAAGCAAGTAAAAATTGATAACCCCGAATTGGCAGCAGCCAATGAAGCATAGAAAGATAAAATATGAATAAACTTTGGCTGATTATACAAAGGGAATATTTAACCCGAGTAACGAAAAAATCTTTCATCATTGCTACGCTTATCACTCCCCTTGCGATGGGAGTCTTTTTTGTGCTTGTGGCTTACATCATGTCGTATGAAGGAAGTGAAGAGTTAAATATAGCTGTAATTGACAACGCAGGTGTGCTAAGAGATAAAGCTTTTGGTGATGATAACACTACTTTTTATACCACTATTAAATCCCCCCTGGATGAGGCCAAAGAATTGGTGAAAGAGGGCAACTATGATGGAATATTAGTAATTCCAGCCATAGCGAAAATGGAAGTTAGAAAGTATACAAGTTATTATTATAGTGATGCTTCGCTTGGATTGGACAAACGGATGGACATTCAGAGCAAATTGAAAAAACACTATCGGAACTACAAGATTCAAGAATTAGCCTTGGATAAAAAGAAGATGGAATCTGTTGATGTGGAAATTGATTTTCAACCTGAGCCATTAGATGAGGATGGAGTAAAAGAATCTTCAATGGCAGCCTATGTAAAAGCCGCAATCGGTGGAGGCTTGGCTTTTGTGATGTATATGGCGGTGTTTATTTATGGTATGATGGTCATGCGTTCTGTATCAGAAGAAAAAACTTCTAGGATTGTTGAAGTGATGATTTCTACTGTAAAGCCCTTTCAATTAATGTTGGGAAAAATTATTGGTGTAGGAGCTGTAGGCTTAACTCAAGTTACTATTTGGGGAATCCTTTTACCGGTAATTACTTTCATCGCTTCCTTTTTTATTGACCCCTCTGCTTCGCAACCGGGAGCCTCAGATATGGCAGCAGCAGGAATTGATCAACAAGACATTATGTATCAATTTACACAGGCGATGGAAAATTTGGGAGATCAAAACTGGTTGTTTATCGCTCCTTTGTTTTTAATATTTTTTCTAGGGGGATACTTCTTGTATGCCTCTATGTTTGCAGCAGTTGGATCAGCCGTTGGGGAGGATACTGGAGAAAGTCAATCCTTGACGATTCCAATAACGATTCCAATCGTAATTGCATTTTATATCATGTTTGTTGCCATTCGTGCGCCACAATCGGCATTGGCGGTATGGGCATCAATATTTCCACTTTTTTCACCTATTGTGATGCCTGCAAGGTTAGCCTTCGATCCTCCTTTTTGGCAGGTAGGACTTTCAATAGTATTACTAATTGCTACAGTAATATTTTTCGTTTGGCTTTCAGGAAGGATTTATCGTGTGGGAATCTTAATGTACGGGAAGAAAGCTACTTTCAAAGAATTGTTTAAATGGGTTTTTTATAAAGCCTAGTTGTTGCCAACTAAAGAAAAATATAATTCTTATATGCGTAAATATATCTTTGTAATTTTTGTTGCATTACTGATTTCTTGTCAGCAAGAAAAATCGCAGACCTCTGAAGATATTAAGGAAACGCTAAAGGCAATTGTGGTTGGGGAAACTCATGCTTACATGGAGAAAGATTATCAGAAATGGGCATCTTATTGGGACCACAGCAACGATGTACTGCGATTAGATGTATCAAATACAGGTTTCGCTCAAACCAGAGGTTGGGAGAAAAATGGTGGACACTTAGAGTCATTTTTTAAGGAACATCCTGAGCCCATAACTTCTACTTTCGTAAACTCCAATTATCTTATATTTTATGATGTCAATTTAGCCTGGGTCGCATTTGACCAAGTTTGGACAAGCCAGTCAGGAGAAACAACTGTGGCAAAAGCAACCATTACCTTAGTTAAAAAAGCAAACGACTGGAAAATCATTTCCTATACTGCAATTCAATATGAAGCAGAAAATCAAAATGTTGATACTTTGGAGAGGGAGTAATGAATCAACATTTAGCTAGCAACAACAGGCAACTAAGACGACATACTCCTTTCAGCCTTGCATCGTTTGCTGCGCTACGCTATTCGCATTTCTTAGATGTGGGATAAAAAATAGAATTTACCTCAAACGAAAAAGATCTTTTTACAGCTAATTCATTGCTTAACAGTGTTGCTTAGTACCTTTGTGCAAAAAAAATATAGATGGTTCAACAGGTTTTTATCCAACTTCCTAAATATGCGCGGGGGTATCACATTATAACCGATCGAGTAAAGGCACAATTGCCAAAACTACCGGAACAAGGGATTTTTCATCTTTTTATCCAACACACTTCAGCTGCTATTACGGTGAACGAAGCCGCAGATCCAGATGTCCTGACCGATTTTGAATCTATCTTCAATCATATTGTTCCAGAAAAACTTCCCTTCTTAACACATACCGTCGAAGGGCCTGATGACATGCCTGCTCATATTAAAGCCGCGATGATTGGAAATTCAGTTAGCATTCCTATTACGAATGGTAGATTAAATTTGGGAACCTGGCAAGGATTATATTTGTGTGAATTTCGAAATCATGCTACTGGTCGAAAATTAGTGGCCACAGTATACAGCTAAACAAAATTTTGCAGGCATTAATAGAAGGTATTGGCTGGGGTTTATTCTTAACGGTGCTAGTCGGACCTATCTTTTTTGCATTGATTCAAGCCGGGATCGAATATGGGTTTAGAGCAGGGATCACCCTAGGACTAGGAATTTGGGTTAGTGATTCTTTATTTATCTGTCTAATGCTTTATGGGTTCACTTATATACAGGAAGTGGTAGCCTTAGATGGTTTTGAACGATGGGTCGGTTTTATCGGGGGTGTCATTTTAATGCTTTTTGGAATAGGAACGTTCTTAAGTAAACCTCCTCACATTAATTATGAAGGGCAATTAAATATTGAGAAAAAAAATCCCTATTTGGCTTTGTTTACAAAAGGATTTTTAGTCAATACCGTGAATCCCTTTACCGTTGCTTTTTGGCTGGGTATAATGGGGAACCTAGGTGGAAAAACAATTTGGGGGACAAATGAATATTGGTTATTTTTCGCAGGGATTATAGTCACAATCGTTATTACAGATAGCCTAAAAGTTATGGGCGCTAAACAAATCCGAAAGAAATTAAAACAAGAACATTTGGTGATTACCAGAAAAGCTACAGGAATAATATTGTTTATTTTTGGAGTTGCTTTAATTGCTAGAACCTGGTGGGTATAAAAATTGACTATGGAAATATTAGACAGTGATCAAGAAAAGAAACCTTCTAGATTTAAAATAAAGCATATTATTGTTTTCGCTGTTTTCGCCTTGTTGTCAGGAATGTTAGTTTTGGTTGGATCTCTCTTTAAAGTACAAAGCTGGGAAGGTGGATCAGAATTGTTTACTACCGGAATTGTTTTACTCGCATTGTCTGTTATGCTTGCTGTCAGAAAATTAGTTTCCTTCAAAGAACCTAATTCTCATTCGAAGAAATAAAAACGCTACTTAGACCAAAGGTTGTATTTAAGAATACACCAAATGGCCCAAAAGCCATCCCGCCAACTTATTTTTTTCCCTTCTTCATAGGTTCGACCATAATAGCTTATGCCGACTTCATAAATTCTGACGTTCGGGATTCTTGAAATTTTAGCAGTTACCTCGGGTTCGAATCCAAATCTATTTTCCTTTAGGGTTAGAGATTGAATCATGTCGGTTCGAAACAATTTATAGCAGGTTTCCATATCTGTAAGATTCAGATTGGTAAACATATTTGATAAACCAGTAAGCCAGCGATTTCCAATAGAATGCCAGTAAAAAAGGATACGATGGGGTTTCCCACCAATAAATCTTGAACCGTAAACCACATCTGCAAATCCATCTAAAATAGGTTGCAAAAGGGCATTGAATTCATTTGGATCATATTCTAAATCAGCATCCTGTACAATAAGAAAATCGCCGGTTGCAGATTTTATTCCGGTATATAGGGCTGCGCCCTTACCCTTGTTTTTGTCATGTTCAAAAAACTTAACATTTGAGTCAGGATGATTCGACTGATAAGCTCGAACTTTTTCAGCAGTGTCATCGCTGGAGCAATCATTGACCACGATTATTTCGCTGGCAATTTGCTCCGGAAGATTCACCGCCAAAACTTTGTCCAAGATCTTTTCGATCGTACGGGACTCATTGTAGGCTGGAATAATAATAGAAAGTGTCTGCATGAAGTTGCGAAGGTAAACTTTTATACCTCCATCTTTTTAAATTTTGCCAATCTTTTATTCATGACATAGAACCAAAGTGGAGGAACCAACGACATTAACATCGAACCCGGATAACCTAAAGGAAGTTGAGGACTTTCCTCAATATGTTTTAAGATTTGATACGGTCGATTTGCCTTATAATGATGATCTGCATGCCGAGTTAATTCATACAATAATATACGTCCAACTTGATGGTCTGAATTCCAAGAATGATGTGGCTTGACGGTTTCATAAATTCCAGACTCAGATTGCTTCCGCAAAAGACCGTAATGTTCTATGTAGTTAACCGTTTCCAATAGAATAAATCCTCCTATAGCTATGGCTATTGCAAAAGGAACAAAGGACCATCCTAAGAATATGGCAATAGAGAGTAGATATGCCAATTGAATAATCTGAAACCAAATCATTTTATTTTCAATGGACCAAAAGGAAACTCCTTTTCTGGAAAGCCTTGTTTTTTCCAATCTCCATGCTCCAGAATAACATCCCCAGGTAGACCTTAACCAAAAGGCATAAATCATTTCCCCTTTTCTAGCCGTTGATGGATCTTTTCTTGTGGCAACATGTTTATGATGCCCCAGGTTATGTTCGCTGGTGAAATGCATGTACAAAGATGGAAGTAGTAAACAACGCGCAAAAAATTGTTCGAGCTTGGTGTTTCGATGACCCAATTCGTGGGCTACATTTATTCCAACTGTTCCGTTTATAACTGCTACACTAGCTGTGGCACCAATTAATTCTGAAGTGGAATATGCACCATAAGTTAGTTGATAAAAATAATAACCAACCACGGCATAAAGGACTAAGACATTGCTATAAAGCATATAGTCAAAAAACCGTATTTCTTTTCGATGACTTTCTTCTACTTCAGAAAAATTATTTCCATCTCCTGCAAAAAAAACTTCTAAAATTGGAACGATGACAAAGGCGATTACTACTGCTGAATAGGTCCACCCTCCTCCCGCCCACATGCCAAATAGTGCAGCCAAAGAAGGAATAAAGGCTAGGAAATATTTGAGATCTTTTGAAATCATATTTAACAAGGTAAAAAATTGAGCGCATTTATGCTACTGTTCGAATTAAATGAATGCAATAAACTTTCAATAGTCTTCTAGAAAATCAAAGAACAAAGAGCATTCTGATTTAGTTGGAGTGATTTTAAAATACAGTAGCAACTGCGAAAAGAGACTCTTGTTTGAAAAGGGATGGATGAATTCGATAGGAACAATTTGAAAAAGAGCATAAACTAAAAATAACCGATTGGCAACTAGGCATGGTCTTCTGTCGGGAAATCCAGAACATAGTTTTGGCCGGTGGTTCCTAATCCAGGGTGGGACTTCTTTTTTTACGTAGTAAAAAAAACGGCCCGCCCACCGCACCAGCCAACCTGTGCGCACAACAGCAGAAGTATCAATTTTGCAAATCGAAAATCAGCTGTAAACCAACAATGTCTTGAAAGGAAATCCAACACATCACCCTCCTGGGGCAACGATCTTTACTTTGTAAGGCCAAAGATAAATAGAAAAAACCAAACAAACAAATAGTGTTTAAAAAAACAACATAATGTTTATCAAAAGAATTTCGCGTTACTAAAGCAACTGCTCCCCATAATGAGTTGTAAAATTTGTTTCTTTGTCCTTCAATTGTAAATAGAAAATCACATGGCAAATCAGTTCCATCAACTGTCCATCGAAAAAATAAATCAAGAAATTCCGGGAGCACATTCCATCACTTTTGAAGTCCCGGGTTCATTGTCTGAATTGTTTAATTATAAGGCTGGCCAATATCTTACCGTCAAAGTAATGATCAATGGCCAGGAAGAACGCAGATCCTATTCTATGTCCTCTTCTCCAAGAGATGGTGAAGTCACAATCACAGTCAAACAAGTGGAAGGAGGAAAGGTGTCAAACTTTCTCTGTAAAGAAATAAAAGTTGGAGATAGCCTTGAGGTCATGGCACCGGAAGGGCGATTTACACCAAAGTTAAATCCGGAAATTTCCAAATCATATTACCTCTTCGCTGGTGGTTCTGGAATAACTCCCTTGATGTCGATATTAAAAACCATCATGGAAGAAGAACCCTTAAGCTTTGTTCACCTCCTTTATGGAAATAGAAACGAAGACACAATAATTTTTCAAGAGGCACTTTCTAAATTAAAGCTTAGATACGGAGATCAATTTGTTTATGAACATATTTTATCCCAACCTAAAAAGGAAAAAGCAGGGGGAATTACCGGCATGTTCAAAAAGGCTAAAATGAATTGGAGTGGAAAAGTTGGACGAATTAATACAACGACAATCCAGGAATTTTTAAATGATAATCCAACAAAAGGAACAGGCGCTGAATATTTTTTATGCGGACCTGCCGGAATGATGGAAACGGTAAATGGAGCCTTACTTGGAAAAGGAATTTCAGAGAAATTAATCCACCAAGAATATTTTGTAGTTGCTAAGAAGGATCAAAGTGATACTGGAAACAATGCTCCTGTCTCAGGAAATGTTAGCCTAGAAATAACTTTGGACGGAACACCTTATCAGTTGGAATTGAAGGACGGAGAAACTGTTCTTGAAGCGGCACTACGAGAAAAAATGGATGCTCCATTCTCTTGTCAATCAGGCGCTTGTTCTACTTGTATGGCGAAAGTTGTGGAAGGAAAGGTCGCAATGGACTCTTGTTTGGCGCTCGATGATGATGAGGTTGAAAATGGATACGTACTTACCTGCCAGTCAAGACCAACAACTAATACAGTGAAAATAACCTACGACGTTTAGAGCATTATTTACTGTCAGGAAAACTTGGGCAGCGGATATCTCCGAAGTAATAAAGTAGACCGATTGTCAAATTTGCATATCGATCATTGTTGGTGCTGTTTCCTCTTTGGCGACCAGCTTCTCCGATAGGAGTATCGATAACTAACTCCTGAGAACGATCAGCCAGTGCAGCTGCGATCATTCCATTATTACCTCTTATAGATTCTATATCCGAACTATTTGCATATAAGCCACTAACATCATCAAAGTAATCTGTGAATAATTGTCGAACAGCACATTCGATATTTACACTCCAACGATAGCTTAAGTCAAATTTTAATCCACCTCCAGCAATGATTCCCAATTGGGTGCTGTAATATTCTTCTCCTCGGAATTGACCTTCAGTACCTAGCGGTCTTAATTCATAAAGTGTCCCTTGGTATTCTGCTTTAGGATTAAAGTTAAACACAGTTATTCCTCCTAATAAATAGGGGGTGAAAAATTCATTTTTACTTCCATGGGTATAGGTCAAAAAATTGAACTCTAATTGTGCCGCTCCATCAAAAGCCAACGTTTGAAAAGATAGATTTCGTTTTTGCTGAAAAGAGTTTGTGGACCATTCATCTTTTGCTCTGACAAAAGAACTGTTGGCTGAAAATTTCAGACAAATCCGTTCATTAAAATTATACCTAGCGCCGATTCCCAAAGAAGGTCCAGGATGCGTCAGGTCAAAATCTGAATTGATATCACCAAAGTAATAGGCTACACCTCCCCAGCCACCAACGTCCCAACCCATCTGAGCTGATGTTTGGAGACTCTCGAAGATTAAAAATGTGAGAAAAATTATTTGTTTCAAGCAGCTGATCTTAGAATATGTTCATGAAGGGCGCAAAGTTAATAGATAACGGTCACTTTAAGGCTTTATTATCTATTTCGATGCGCTAATCGCGTCCACAAATTAGCAATAGTAATAATGTATCAATAAAGACGCCAAAAAGAAAGTGGATCAGTGTGGCCTTTTCATGGTTTTTGAACGCAATTAAACCCCTTTGAATTAAAAAAACAGCTTCAATGTTGGATTTGTCTCAAAATGTGAGACAAAGATTTTGACCGTCTCGAAATTTGAGACGATTCACACCTCATTATCTAGCTTCTTTGTAAGGAGAGTTAAGGTTCGTTTCAAAAATTACAACTAAATGAAAAATCCATCAAGAATTCTAGGCTTAATTATAATCCTTTTACTTGCCTATTCAGATACATCCAAAGGAGTTACTTCTGATAGGACTAAAGCAAAGGAGATAGTAAAGACATCGACTTTTAAAGATCAACTAACAGTAGAAGATATTCTAACTAAAAGAAGGATAGAAATTGAAAGTAAGCTGGAGAGAAAACTAAAAATTAAAGAGCAATTTGTTTTAGGAGTGATTAAACGGAAGTTGAAAAGAGCAAAAAAAGCAGGGCGCTCAGATAAAGCATTAAACACTATTCTACAGGAAGATCAATCCACATTTAACGCTGGTGCATTACTTCTTGGCTTCTTTCAATCTTTTATTGGTGTTGGCATTGCTCATTTGATTTTAGGAAAAGAAAAGGCTAGAGCTTCTTGGCTGGGGGCGTTTACTGCATTTGCAATATTCGCAATGATGGTATTAACTATTGTTGGAGTTTTGGTCATTGCTATTAACAGTCTAAAATTTAATACAGGTTTAGGAGGGCCTTGGTGGTAAAAGAGAACCACTTGTTTTTAAAAAAATCCCCGAATATTTCAGATTAAAAATATAATGAAATGAAAAAAGCGATTAAAATTTCAAAAATGATTCTCATTCTTTTACTAACCTATTCAGGAACGATAAAAGCAGTTACGTCCACAAATTCTAATCTTAAGGAAAATGCAGAGGCACTTTCTTTAAAAGATCAACTTTCCGTTGAGGATATTCTGAATAATAATAGCTCGGAGCTTGAAAACAAACTAGGGAGAAAACTCAAGCTTAAGGATCGATTTGTTTTAGGACTGATTAAAAGAAAATTAAAGAAAGCAAAACGAGCTGGGAAACCTGAAGTAACATTAAATACTATACTCGAAGAAGATCAGTCCACATTTAGCAATGCTGCTTTTTTTCTTGGATTCCTCCTTCCCATAATTGGGATTGGGCTTGCATATTTATTTTTGGGCAAGGAAAAAGCGAAAGCCTCTTGGTTAGGAACCCTCTCTTTAATATTGGCCTATCTAATGTTTGCGCTGTTCGTTACTATGGCTGCCTTTATAATTGGAGAGACACAATTTAGTTTAGGCTTTAATTTTGGATTCTAAGAGACCTAATATTAATAAATAAGAATCCATGAAAAGGCCTAGTGAGACCAACGTTTCTTTTTTTATACGTCAAGAAATAAAACCAAATGAAAAAAGTATTTAACGCTCAAATCTTAGCACTAATTTTTTTAATCGGTTTTTCATATCCTACAAAGGCTGTTGCACCTTCCCCCGTGAGCTCTAAAGAGAAAATAGAGAAACCGTTATTAAAAGACCTCTTGACCGTTGATGATATTTTGAATAAGAAGCTTTCGGAGATTGAAAAAAAATTGGGAAGAAAACTTAAAATCAAAGATCAAATTACTTTGTCTGTAATCAAAGGAAATATTAAAAGAGCACAAAAGTCGGGAAGCTCTGAGGCAGAGATGAAAATCCTACTTGCTAAGGATCAATCCAACTTAGCGACAAAAGCAATCCTGCTAGGTTTTTTTCTTTCGATTATCGGCGTTGGTCTTGCTTATCTGTTCTGGGATAAACAAATTGCCAAGTCGTCTTGGGTTGGCGCTGGCTGGGGAATTACAGCGCTTGCTGGTCTTGGATTGGTTGTGATATTAATTTTACTTTTAGTGTTTACCGCATGGCTTTTTTATGCCTTTTTTTAAGGCTAGGTTCAGCTTAATCTCACCCCTCCAAAAGAAAGATCGCAGGGACTTTATGGAAGTGTTCAAAGTCTGTGGCCTTCCAAGATTTAATAGACTTCGATATAATCGTTTCATTTTCTGCCGTTAAATTAGCAGCAATACAAAATCTAGTGTTAGGCGCCAAACTCTGCATTGCGGTTTCTAACATTTGGATATTTCGATACGGAGTTTCAATCCAAATCTCCGTTTGTTTTTGTTTCGAAGAAGATTGCTCTAGCTTCTTCAAGGCAGTTTGTAATTCTGGTTTCTTCGCAGGAAGATATCCGTTGAAGCGAAAAGATTGGCCATTCATCCCAGAAGCCATCAGCGCCAAAAGAATCGAGGAGGGACCAACTAAAGGAACCACTTGGATGCCTAGTTCATGAGCCTTGGCTACGACTAAGGCACCAGGGTCAGCAACCCCGGGACAGCCCGCCTCGGATATCACTCCCAAATCATTTCCCTCTAACAGAGGGGCCAACATACTTGAAATTCCTTCTTCTGGATTTCGCTTATCCAACTCAGCAATTTGTAGGCTAGAAATATCTCTACTAGGGTGGCAGCTCTTAATATAGCGCCTAGCAGTTCGAGCTCTTTCGACAATAAAGAATTCCAATCGACCTAAAGCTGCCAAGGCATCAGGTGCAATAGGGCCAGGGGCTTCTTCCGTCAGGGTAGTTGGTAATAAGAAAAGTTTTCCTTTTTTCATGCAGTACAAAAGTAGGAAAATGAACTTTCACCTTTGAATCCCAATTATAATATGCTGAGCTTTATAAAGAAAAGCACATGTGGAAAACTAATTCTACCCAATAATGATGGATACAGCTCTTTTTTTCCACAAACTTTAAAAAGGTAACGTTGATACTTAAGCTTTTCGATATCTTTGGCAGGCTTATAAAAAAATCATGTCTGTAAATCATACATACAATATTTCATTACCTCAATTTGAGGGACCTTTTGATTTATTGCTCTTCTTTATCGAGAGAGATGAATTGGACATTCATGATATTCCAATCTCAAAGATTACCGATGACTTCTTGCAGTACATCAGACAGATGGAAGCATTGAATATTGATTTGGCAAGTGAATTTATTTTAGTAGCGGCTACATTGATGCGCATCAAAGCTAAATTGCTTATTCCACGTAAGCCAGTTGATGAAGAAGGAAACGAAATAGATCCAAGAGATGAATTGGTTCAAAGATTATTAGAATACAAACGCTATAAGGAAGTATTGGATGATATGCGAAAGTTGGAAGAGGATCGCACCTTGAGAAACTATCGCGGTAACGTCTCCAAAGAACTTCGCCAGATTGCCACAAAAGCATTAGTCGATGCTGAACTGGAATCCCTCACACTATTTAAACTAATGAAAGCCTTCCAACGGGTAATGGATCGTTTGGAAAGCGGTAAGAAAAAAGCTGTACACAAAGTTTTTTCTTACAATCACACTATTCAAGGTCAACAAGTTTACATTCTTTCAAAAATTAGAGTAGCCGACAAAACTAGCTTCGAAGGAATGTTCGGCATCTGTGAAGACCGAATGCACGCGATCATCACTTATTTAGCCATGCTTGAATTATTAAACCTAGGTCAAATCTGGCTAGTCAATGGGGAAGGCATGAACAACTTTTGGCTATCCACCGTCCCGAACGAAATTAAAATGATGGAGGATGTGATACATGAGGATGATATTCCTAAAGCAGCCGTCGCCAAGAGTGAGGAAGAATAAATTCCTTAATTGCTTCCGGAAATAATTGCCAATAAATCCTGTACATCAGAAAGAACGCTTTTTTCCAATTCCAGCAATTCCTCTTCTATCTTATTTTGTATTTCCGGATGTCTTGCCTTATCCAGCATTCGCTCTCTTTCCGTTTCTGAAAAATCAGCGAAGCCTCTACGTAACAAGGGTAAAATACCTTCGAAATCTTCTTTATCTAAACCTTGAACCCAATTGTTTATCAGGCCCCATAATTCATTTTGATAAATTAATAATTGGCCACTGCCAAAAAGAAAACCTTCTATCCACAACGCAGCGTCCTGTTTATGCTGTGCCTTGGATAAGCCAAAGCTCAGGCTAATCGAGGTCTCTTGTAGGTTTTTCCAGCCTGCATCTAGCAACATGCGATTCGCAAAGCCAATCAACAATGGATTGGCGCTTGGACTTATAGATAACTTTTCCAAAGCTTCTTGCCAAAGGGATAACAATTCAGGACGATCCAATAATTGCAAGTCCTGATTAAACGTAAATAGATCCTGCTGAAAATCTTGACTGGCATCTTCGTCTAATGATTGTCCAGCAGCAGGTATTCCTAAGCAAATTCGTGGAATAATGCCGTGTAAGACTTCTTCCAATTGCATCATATTCATTTGACGGGAACTCCCATAGCGCAAAGAATTTACCAAGGGTCCAACCGATTTGATCAAAACAGGAATGTTCAAAGTGCTGGCAGAGACATCTTTCAATCTTGACACCACAGACGAAATGGTGTTTGGAACTTGGGCTAATAGTGTTTGTTGTAGCAATGTTCCTAGTTGGTTCAAATCCTTGGCTTCTTTCGCTTTCTTTAGAATGAAATTACGCGCAGCATCTTCCACGGTATTTCCCCACATACCTGCTTCGATAATTCGCATTGCGAATGAAGCTTTCCAATGTAATTTCCAATATTCTTTGAATCCTCCTAAGTCTGTTTCCGAAGCGGGCTGATATGCTCCCCAAGGAATGTCTAAGAGATTTAGTCTATGTAGAAATTGACTTTTCAACAGATCATTTGTTTCCCTCAGGTCGATTCCGCCTTTGGGCTTATCCATTGTTCCTTTTAGCCAATGGGATTCATTCGTGTCTCTATATTTTCCGAGTCGAGTAGCTTTGATAATTTTTTCCATGTCCTTTTGAAAAGGAATAACAGGAATGACCTTGGGTACTTTTCCAACGCGTGTTCCTACCACCAATTTTTTTCTAACAAGATCTAATGGAGCCGCATTTCCTTCACAAAAAGTCGCAATGGCAGCCTCTTCTAATTCTTCAATTCCCGCAATCGGCAAGTCTCTCAAGGCGGCCAAACTTCTAGCCAAGTCTACTGCACCAATGATATGTGCAGAGGATGTACTCAAATCTTTTTTACGCAATAACCTACCTGCTTTGGTCATCCATCTGATGTCTGCATCTTCTCTATTGTTGAAAAGAAGGTGATACCATTCTGGGGAAATCACTCCGGCGCCGTACCCGGATGCGGTTGACAATTGTTCGTAGTTCCATGGAATCCAAGTAGCGGCACAATTTATTTTGGGTAAACCTTTCAGTAAGCTCTTGTCATGACTGGACTTGTATTCCATCGTGTCTCGCAAAATGGGCGCATGCCAAGCACCACAAACCACGGCGATATTTTCATGGCCATCTTTAATTGCTTGTCGAATGCCTTCGCGCATATGTGCTTCTCTCAATAAAGTTTCTGGCGTTTCAGTTCGAGCAGTTTCTTTTCGTAGATGAGCCATTAGTTCCATGATGGAATCAAAAACTTCAGCCGGATGATCTTGGTTTTCAAAATGCACTTCCCACCATCGCTCTCGATCTTCATAACCGGCAACCTTTGCTAAAAAGCCAAGAGGGTCGGCACTCATTTCATCCGATTCGTTTCCATGCTTTTCACCAAAAACAATTAGGTCCTGTTTTTCCTTTTCTGCTTTTTCTAATCCAAGTTGTTTTGAAATGGGTAGGTCAATAAGTTTTATCGGAATCTCTTTTTTCAACGCCCATTTTATGCTGGCAAATTCTGGAGAAAAACTAGCGAAGGGTAAATAATGCGCCTCCTGTAAATCTTTCGCATTGTATATTAATGCTGCCACCGGAGGTTGAAGATCTTTGTCTAAAATAAAAGGCAATAAATCTTCTGCTTCTCCTGGTCCTTCCAACAATAATATATCCGGCGGTTGCTCACGAAGTGCACCTAGCAAAGCTTTTGCTGAGCCAGGTCCGTGATGTCGAATGCCGTATATATTTAAGGTCATAATAGTTACAAGAAAAACACGTGGATTTTTAAACCACTAATAGATGTTTAAATAACCTCTTTGCAAGCTTTATATAAGTCTTTCCAATCCTTTCGTTCTTTAACCACGGTTTCTAAATACTCTCTCCATATTGCTTTGTCTTGAACGGGATCTTTGATAATAGCACCGGTAATTCCACCGGCCAAGTCTTCCACTTTCAATGTGCCATCGCCAAAATGTGTGGCCAATGCTAGACCATTATTTACTACTGAGATTGCCTCAGCCGTACTCAAAGTACTTGATGGAGCATTCAACTTAGACAATCCATCTTCAGTAGCTCCAGATCTCAATTCTCTAAAGATGGTAACCAATCTATGAATTTCTTTTAGCCCACTTTTTGAACTGATGGCCTCGGCTGATCCAATTTTGGTGTTGACTCGAGCAGTTACAATTTTTACCTCTTCTTCTAAATTTTTAGGCAAGGGCATAACTACCGTATTGAATCTCCTTCGCAAGGCGCTGGATAATTCATTCACTCCCCTGTCCCGATCATTTGCAGTTGCGATTAAATTAAATCCTTGTTGGGCTTGAATGGTTTGGTTCAATTCAGCCACTGGCATTAATTTTTCGGAAAGCAAAGTGATTAGGTTGTCTTGCACCTCGCTGGGAATTCTCGTCAGTTCTTCTATACGCGCAATTTTTCCATCTTTCATCGCATGAAAAAGTGGGCTACCCACCATGGCTCCTTCGCTAGGCCCTTCTGCCAATAGTTTCGCATAGTTCCAACCATAGCGGATACTTTCTTCGCTCATGCCTGATGTCCCTTGAACGAGCAGGGAGGAATCTCCTGAGATGGCTGCTGCCAAATGTTCGGCGACCCATGTTTTAGCAGTCCCTGGAATTCCAATGAGTAAAAGAGCACGATCGGTTACTAAAGTAGCCACTGCAATTTCTATCAATCTCTGGTTCCCAAAATATTTTGGACTGATAACTGTTCCATCTTTCAACTTGCCGCCCATGATGTAAGTGACCACTGCTTGCGGACTCATCAGCCAGTTTACCGGTCTTGTTAATTTATCCGATTTGATCAAGGCCTTTAGTTCAGAAGCAAACTCCTGTTCGGCTAGCTGGCGTATTACTTGTTGTTTTGGTGCACTCATGGATATGGTTTGTACAATCTATATCGGAAAGATACTACTTCTAAAAATTTATTGATTTCATCTTCTGCCAAACCCCAAATTGGATCACTTTCAAAGGCTTTCTGTAAGATTCCTAATTGTATTGGATCAACCATGAATCCAGCATGCTGTAACATTTCCCAAACAAAATGACTTTCCCAAAAACGGGGATTCTTTTTCAGCCATCCTTTGATCAATTTGAAAAAAGAGAAGGTAGCCTCATTGGGCCATGACTTCGGGTAGTTGTAAACCAATTCAATCAAAGGACTTTCTTCCGTTACAAATTTAGGTCCCCGAGTAACAACTATATTTATTAGGTCAACAAAAGTTTTTTCATCCAAGATTTTGAAAACATCCGACATATAAGTTTCATCCCAAGGAATTAAACCAGTCGAGTCCAAGTAATAATTAAATATAGGCGCGATCCATTTTTGGTTTTTCTCTAACTTTATTCGAAGGATAATCGCTTCCAGAAATGAAAATCCCCATTCATTTTTTGAAAACAATTTAACAATATCTGCAGGGGATTTGGCAAATATTTTTTCGAGCTCCTCCAAAGGTGTACTGAAAATGATCTGCGCCAAATAATTGGCTTTTAATCCTCCGCCAAATTCCGGATGTTTCGCGATCAATCCTATTTCTTGCGCGTCTGATAATTCTGGAAGGCTTACAGTTAGTTTTTTCTTTATGAGTAAATTTTTTTGTAAAAACAATGTGGCCTTTCTCGAAAGAGCTGACGCTGTCAGCTGAGCCTCTATTTTGAATTTTGCAATGGCAACTTTCTTGCTTTTTTCAATTGGTAACTGCGCAATGAAAGGCGCATCCTCTGCTTGAATATTTTCACTTATAATGTTCAATAGGGATTCCTTGAACTTGGCACTAAAAGAAGACCACTCCTCCGTTAAAATTTCATTAGCAGAATAAGGGTCAATGTTTCTGATATACCTAAAATATTTAATTCTGTCTTCTGGAAATTTTGACTTCCAATTTTTTTCCTTGGTTTCTCTTTTTAAGGCATGCCAATCTTTATTCAATTCGATTAGCTTGTGTGCAGTGGGACCAATAAAGTCAGCAACCTCTTCCCAAAGAATAGGTTCTTCTATGCATGTTTCCAAAAAATGGGGTAGTTGATCTGGAGGGAAAGTCCAGCCTCGTAATTGTAAACAATTGAGATATTCTGAAAGCATATCTCGATAATTTCCATGTAATATGATTGGCAGCATTTGGGCAACAATGGGCGGAGGGTGAACCTGTCCACTAATAGGTTGTATCATTTGCTCCAAATCGGTCTTGGAAAATTTTCTGCCAGCTCGATAGGCTATTGCCAACTTAGTTAGACCATCTAATAAGATCTTATCTTCTTTTTGATCTAGGTCAATGTCTAGATCGGATAAAAGCTTGCGAATTTCCGCAGGGAGATTTGATCGGTCGGTCCCCAGTAGGGCGATGCGTTTTATTTTTTCCCAAGGAATGGAGGACGGAATCATAGTTGTAAAGGTAGGCGCATTTCAGGACTATGCACTCCAAGAGGGCTAGATTTTTATGCAAAGAAAAAACAGTTGGATCCTTCCTTGAATTTTAGTTTGGCTAGCCGAGCTCGAATCTCAGCCTGTTCCTCTTCGTTGGCGACCGCTATAATTATTTTGGCGTTATTTGAGGAGTTTAAGGCGAGCTGATCTGATTCTAAAACCACACCATGGATATCTTTGCTTTGCTTCTGTTCGTTGTTTGTTATCCAACGAAATGAAATTGATTGATTGACTAACATTTGCGCCAAGGCTTTGCCTTTTTTTCCTGCTCCCCAGAGTGTTAGCTCTTCTTTTTCTTTTAGTTCGATTTGTAAAAAATAACGCAGCTTTAATTGTAAAAAATTATTGTCTAAATAATTGGGATCGTTGCGTGAACTTCTTGCTGCATGGTCTCTCCAGAAATGAAGTAATTCGTCAAGAGCGACAACCCTAATTCCCTGTTGATAAAAGCGAAAAGTCAAATCATAATCCTCCGGATAATGCTTCCCGTCAAATCCACCGCAATTTTCAAAATCACTGCGGTGAATCAGCCAAGCACAGGAAGGGATAACACATTCCCGATAAATTGCTTCGAAGTGTCGCCTTGTTTTTACCAAATTATTTAACCAATCAGTGTATTTCAAATAGCCTTCGCCTAATGGCTTATCTGAAAAATAGGCCACTCGACCAGTGATAAGATGACCTTTACCATGTGCTTCCCAGCTCTGATGCATGAGGCGGAGTTTTTGCTTAGGCATGTGATCATCAGCATCCATTCTTGTAATCAAGGTACCTTTTGCGGATTGATATCCCTTTTGCAAGGCTGCTATGATGCCTAACTTGGGTTGTTGCCAGATATTAATTCGGGCATCTATGCTGGCATATTTTGCCAAAATCACATGGCTTTCATCTGTTGATCCATCATCTACAGCTAGCAATTCCCATTGCTCGTAGCTTTGACCTCTAATAGACTGCAGACATTCCTCAAGGTATGGTTCTGCATTATGAACAGGCATTATGATTGAAATCAACATAGCTTTGGTAAAGGTTTGGCAATCAAATGCAGGGCGATCCTAAATTCATTGCAATATTTATTTGTGACCCGCAAAAATATGCAAAGAAAATAAGGCAATAGTGGTATAGCGGGAAAGACCCTTTGGCTGGATAAAAAACAGCTGTTTAGGGCTTATAAACGCTTGGTATTGAGTAATGAATCGAGTATCTTTGCACCGTTTTTCAGAGCACCTTTAAATTAAATTATTTTTCATGGCAAATATTGGTCGCGTTAAGCAAGTAATTGGGCCCGTTGTAGATGTAAGTTTCTCCGGACCAGATTCAAAAGTTCCTGAAATCTTAAGTGCACTTGAGATCAAAAGAGAAGGGCAAAGCCCATTGGTCTTAGAATGTCAACGTCACCTAGGGGAAGATTCTATTAGAGCCATTGCGATGGACTCTACAGATGGATTGACTAGAGGAACCGAGGTTTTTGATACTGGAATAAATATCGCAATGCCGGTTGGAGATGCGATCAAGGGAAGATTGTTTAATGTAGTTGGAGAAGCCATTGATGGTTTAGGAGATGTTGAAAAAGGAGCTAATGCTTACCCTATTCACAGAAAGCCACCTCGTTTTGAAGATCTTTCTGTTGAAAAGGAAGTTTTGTACACAGGGATCAAGGTGATTGATTTGATTGAGCCTTACCTGAAAGGAGGAAAAATTGGACTTTTTGGAGGTGCGGGTGTAGGAAAAACCGTATTGATCCAGGAGTTGATTAACAATATTGCAAAGGGATACGATGGTATCTCTGTATTTGCCGGTGTGGGAGAAAGAACTAGAGAAGGAAATGATTTGCTTCGGGAGATGCTTGAAGCAGGTATCATTAACTACGGAGAAGATTTCATGCATTCTATGGAAGAAGGTGGATGGGATTTGAGCAAGGTGAATAAAAAAGATTTAGAAAAATCAAAAGCAACATTCGTATTCGGACAAATGAACGAGCCTCCTGGGGCACGTGCAAGAGTGGCACTGTCAGGTTTGACAATTGCGGAATACTATAGAGATGGAGATTTAACAGATCCAAACGGAGGAAAGGACATCCTTTTCTTTATCGATAATATCTTCCGATTTACACAAGCAGGTTCTGAGGTATCTGCCCTTCTAGGTCGTATGCCTTCAGCGGTGGGTTACCAACCTACCTTGGCTACAGAGATGGGTGTGATGCAGGAGCGAATTACTTCTACAAAAAGAGGATCGATTACTTCTGTGCAGGCAGTATATGTTCCTGCGGATGATTTAACGGATCCAGCACCAGCAACAACCTTTGCTCACTTGGATGCCACAACCGTACTTTCTAGAAAGATTGCTTCTTTGGGTATTTACCCTGCGGTGGATCCTCTAGATTCTACTTCAAGAATTATGGAGCCAGGTATCATTGGAGAAGAGCACTACAACACTGCTCAAAAAGTAATGAACTTGCTTCAACGATACAATGAGTTACAAGATA